>DATHLW010000272.1:0-2801 GCA_035487675.1 Mucilaginibacter sp.
GAAAAAACGGAGACAGCCAAATTGCCAACCAATTTTACTACGAGGAGACACGATATCTGCTGGAAGTACCAATTGGCGAATAAAAAACACACGATAAGAATTAAAGTCCTGAATCCTAATAAGGATTATGAGCTAAACACATCCGAGTACCTTGTTTATGGAGATAATCCAAAAGCGGGTAAAAAGCAGTGAAACCAATTTTTATTTTCCGAATAATCAGCGGTGATCTTTTAGCATTTTACAATTTAAGTATATAATTTACACACTTTATTTAAATATTGTTAAAATTGATACAACCAGATCATCAATATAGATAATCCTTATATCATATAAATTCTTTATATAAAATGACCTCTTAAAAATCGGTATATTTGCAATAAATATATACAAATATTAAGACTATGATAACTATAGGTCAAAAATTTCCTGAATTTTCTAAAACAGCAGTTGTAAGTATTGAAAAAGGTAAAGAATTTGAAACCATCACTTCGGAGTATCTTGCTAATGAAGATAACGTGTGGACAGTAATGTTCTGGTGGCCAAAAGATTTCACTTTTGTATGCCCTACTGAAATTGCTGAATTTAATAACAACTATGGCGAGTTCCGCGACCGTGATACCCGTTTGATCGGTGCTTCAACTGATACTGAATTTGTACATGCAGCATGGAGAAGAAACCACGATGACTTGCGTGATCTTAAATTCCCAATGCTGGCTGATACTTCAAAATCATTAGCTGAAGACCTGGGCATTTTAGAACCAAACGAAAAGATCGCTTACCGAGCTACTTTCATTGTCGACCCAACAGGTATTATCCGTTGGGTATCTGTAAATGACCTGAGCGTTGGCCGTAACGTAAAAGAAGTTATCCGCGTACTGGATGCCTTGCAAACCGACGAGCTTTGCCCATGCAACTGGGTTAAAGGCGAAGAAACATTGTCTGTATAATTAATTTAACTATATATCCCCGTGTGAGCTATTATGCGGGGATTTTTTGTTCCTTCTATTCCTGAAAACAATGAACGAAACAACAGAAATAACCAACGAAATATTACAGAGTCTCGGCATAGATACGGATTATCGTACCGAAAGCCTCGACCTGCTTGAAAGAGGTGAATCCCGCTATTTGCGCGATCTGAAACTGAACCTGGCCAGCACCCTTACTTCAGAGCACCTGAACACAAAAGAGTGTGCACTGATTGGCCTTTCATCTGCCATTAATAATAACAACAAGGTATTAACTCAATTCTTCACCCGTTATGCTGAAGAACAAGGGGCAACTGCTGCTGAAACTGCAGAAGCTGCAGGTTGCGCGTCACTACTGGCATCGAATAATGTATTTTACCGTTTCCGTCATTTTACGCAAAAGGAAAAATACAGCCAGATTCCTGCCCGTATCCGTATGCAATTGATGATGAAACCTGTAACCGGTAAAGAGTTTTTTGAGCTAATGAGCCTCGCTATCTCGGCAATCAATGGCTGCGAAATGTGCGTGAATGCCCACGAAGAGTCATTGATAAAAATGGGCACTACCGAAGAGCGCATTTTCGATGCTGTAAGGATTGCGTCATTAGTGACTGCGACAGGTAAAATAATATTCTAAAGAAAGTTGATCTTACTCAATATAAGAGAGCCACTTCTTGTTTAGAGGTGGCTCTCTTTTTATCTTAATCCTTTTTCAGAAAGGTATTTGATCAAGGCTGCGGGGTGGTCAGTTTGTAAACCTTTCAGCCCTAAAGCTATTGCTACGTCCCAATCTTTGTCTTCATCTTTGCCCTGGATATCCGGCCATACAGGTATATTTTGATCTGTAGCATATTGCACCATTTCTTTGGTGTACTCTTTCCAACCCCCATCTAAAATATCCGGTTTCACCTGGCTGATAAAAGTTTTCATTCCCTCAATATTCTTTACACTATTAGGCATGCTGAACATTAAAGGCATATCGGGTGCAACGTGGCGCCAGTCAATAAATTGCTGAATCCCGTTGATATAAACCAGTACCTGTTTTTCCATCCCGTACTTTTTAAGCTTGGCATAAGTGGCAGTAGCAGAAGCATTTTTAAAATCAATATAGATGTAAATTTTATCCTTGCAAAGTTTGATGATCTCCTCAAACGTAGGTACCCGGTAAACCGTCTTATCTAAACTATCACGGCTTTTTACCTGTAGTTGTTCAACTTCGGTAAGCGTCATATCCTTTACGGCACCTTTGGCATTGGTCATCCGGTTGATGGTTGCATCATGCATACTTACCAAAGCGCTGTCTTTGGTGGTGCGCAGGTCGATCTCTACGTAGTCAGCACCATTTTTAATGGCTTCTGCATACGCTGCTAATGTATTTTCAGGATAAATTACATGGTCGCCCCTATGGCATATAACTATAAAGTTGTGATGCGCTTTTGGAGCGGAATTAGTTTGTGCAACTGCATTGATCCAAACAATGCAAGCAGCGATTAGTATTAAAAATCTCCTCATTTAATTATTTACCCAGACCGGGCTTGTCTTTTGTCATAACAGTCTCGATGGCTTCAGCCACCTCATGGTCAGCTGAATTCTTAAAATCGTAACCTAATAATTTAGCAATTGTTTGAGCCAATTGCTTGTGATAGGTGGTAGTTTGTGTTTTAATGATACCATCATGCGGCGTGTCCGGCCCTATCACTGCAAACCAGGTTTGTTCAGAATTTTTCACCCCGGCACCATGGTTTCTCCAGGCATCTAAAGTTACATCGCCACGGCCGTGATCACAAGTAATGATCAGCGTGGTCTTATTTTTATACATCGGATCGGTTTGCAGGT
>DATHLW010000273.1:0-4834 GCA_035487675.1 Mucilaginibacter sp.
GAATGCGGAATAATAGTAAGTAGTATCGGGGCGCGGGTATGTAAAACTTATCACACTTATACCAACAGGGGAGAAGTGGTGCTCAAAAGAACCTATTGGTACCAGATGGGCTATAAGGGAGCCGGCAAGTTAAAACCTCAAAAAGAAGAAGGGATCACAGCAGTAAAATGGTTCAGGAAAGGTCATATCGAGGCTATAATCAATAATACTTTCCCGTCTATTATGGATGTGCTGGCAAAAATGGATCTTTTTACAAATAAGCCAGCGCCTCTTTCGGAATAAACTGGCTTACATCGCCGTGATGGCGCAAAATATCCCGAACGATGGTTGAGCTGATAGATGAATAGCCCGGTTTGCTCACAATAAATATACTTTCGATGTCAGGAGCAAGGGCATGGTTCATTTGGGCAATGGCTTTTTCGTATTCAAAATCGGATACGGTACGGATACCACGGATCATATAAGTAGCGCCGATGCTTTTGCAAAAATTAACAGTCAAGCCTTCATAAACTACGATATGTATTTTGGGTTCATTCTCGAATACTGCCCTTAGCAATTGTTCGCGCTTTTCCATGCTTAACAGGCCTTTTTTTGAGATGTTATCGCCAATGCCGATATAAAGCTTGTCAAAAAGCCCAACAGAACGTTTAATAATATCCACATGGGCCTTGGTTACCGGATCAAATGAGCCAGGGAAGAGAGCGACTTTCATGGTTTATTTTAGTGCTTAGATCATCAAAAGTAATAATCCTTCGGCAGATTAATTGCCTATTATTTCTTCGATATGATAATAAACCGGCAGGCCAAGTTCCCGGGCTATTTTTACATCGTTATCAGCTCCTGTGGATTCGCCTTTGATGCGCAATATAGCATCGCATTTGGTGATCAAACGATGGGCAACAGGGTAGGATATTTCCCGGTAAATGTCATCTCCAGGTTTCTTCGATCCGGCAATTTTCAATAAAGGCAATGCCAGCCACTCGCCGATAAGCGGGATATGACCTGCCCTGAATAACTTTAACGCAGAAGCTTCAAGGCGCTCAAGATTTTGTTGCATCAGTTCAGGATTGTCGTTGGTGCCCGACCGGTATGGACCGGCAATTAAAATGGTTAAAGGTTTGGTTGTCATATCAATTGATTGATTTGTGCGTATTGTAAAAGCATAATCGTTTTACCGTCTTTTATTTCTCCTGTGCCTATCATTTCCAAAGCTTGCTGAAAGGGAATTTCAAGTACTTCGATGTTTTCGCTTTCTTCCTCAATTCCACCACCATCGCTCACTTTCATTTCTTTTGAATACTCAGCAACAAAAAAATAGATCAGTTCGGTCACAGATCCCGGTGACATGTAGACCTCAAATATTTTCTTTACCTCAGATATTTTATAGCCTGTTTCTTCTTCTGTTTCTCTTTTAATGCATTCTTCCGGATTGTCCTTATCCAGCAAACCGCCGCAGCTTTCAATCAGGTAACCGGTTTCGTTACCATTTATATAGGTTGGGATACGAAACTGGCGGGTCAATATCACTGTCTTTTGCTCTTTGTTATAAAGCAGAATAGTGGCCCCGTTTCCACGATCATAAGACTCGCGGCTCTGTTCTACTATTGAACCATCTCCATAATGGGTCTCATAGGTGATCTTTTTCAGGGTGTACCAATTATCTGACAGGACTTCGCTTTTTATGATTTTATATGTACTCAAAATTAAAATGATTGTTTTTGATTTATTTTGATTATTTTTGAACAAATTAAAACATAATAAATGAACTTTCAAAAAAGAAAGCAAATAATTCTGGATAGGCTGAACATTGATGGCGAGGTAGATGTGAAATTAATAGCAGCTGAACTGGATATTTCAGAAATAACCATCCGTCGCGATTTGAACCAGTTGGCAGGTGATGGGTTGCTTTATCGGACACATGGAGGGGCCATGAAAGTTAACCCGCTTGAAATACCGCACGAGTTTGTCAACAAGGCCGCAAAAAATGTAGAAGCAAAAGATAAGATATGCCGTGCCGCGGCTGATCAGATCAATCACGGCGATATTATTTTTATGGATTGCGGCAGTACGGTATTCAGGCTATGCCAGTTCATTAAGAGTAAAAAGATTAAAGTGATCACCAACTCTATCCCAGTTGTTTATGAGTTGCAGAACAGTTTGGTCTCGTTGAATATTATTGGCGGTGAGTTTAATGCAGAAAGGCAGGCTGTACACGGTACAATGGCAAATGAACATATTGCCAGGTACAAAGCAACTAAGGCATTTTTAGGGGTGGATGGAATATCAAGGAATGGATTATTTGCCAACAGTGAACTGGAAGCAGATATAACACAGGCTTTTGCTGCGCATAGCTCAAAAACTTATTTGTTATGTGATGATAGTAAAATAGGGAAGGAGAGCTATTTGAAATTTGGTGAGTTATCGATCATCGATACGATTGTTACCAATTCAAAGTCGGAAGAATTAGCTTTTTTTAGGAAGAAGGGTGTTGAGGTGATAGTTGTTTAATATGACCAAGTCATGCCGAATTTATTTCGGCAACCCATCAGAAAGCTATAGGATAGATAAGTCTGCCATATGCAAATGGCAGACTACGCAAGCGTGAATGTCCTGTGGGGTGCTGAAATAAATTCAGCATGACCTTTTAATTTGTAGCCCTAAAAAACGAAAACGACGAATGCCCGTATTTCCTTTGCTCAACAAACGCAGGATGATTGCTTAAATTTTGCAGGGACTGATGCTCCACGATCAGCATACCGTTTGGCAGTAACAACTTCTTATCAAAAACAATCTTTACTATTTCAGGAATGCGGTTCAAGTCGTAGGGGGGATCGGCAAAAATCAGATCGTATTGATCGGTTTCCAGTTCCAGATATTTAAAGACATCGGCTTTATAGGTCTTTATTTGTTCCAGTTTATGCTGACGAGCGGTATCCTTGATATAATTGATACAATGGATGCTACGGTCAACTGAGATCACCTGTGCCGCTTCCCGCGAGGCAAATTCAAATGAGATATTGCCGGTGCCTGCAAACAGGTCGAGCACTTTTATATTTTCAAACTCAATTTGATTTTGCAAGATATTGAACAATGCTTCCTTTGCCAGGTCGGTAGTAGGGCGTACGGGCAAATTTTTAGGCGGATTGAGCCTGAGCCCCTTTAAATTACCTCCGATGATCCGCATAGCGATAAGGCGGTAAGGGTTAATATATCATGTGAAGTAGTTTGCGCCGGAAGAACGAGCGGATTCATATTGTTCAGCTCAACCTTGCCAAAAAAACGGGCTAAACTTCCGCCGTTCTCATCTTCAGGGGTGATCCCTCCGCTTAAAACAAGAATAACATCTTGCGGTGACAATTGTAATTCGTTCGTAACAAGCATGGCAAAATAAGCAAGCTCGTCCGCTGCCTTAAATTCAAAGCTATTGTAAAAACGCAGTTTCCCATCACTGAAATTCAGGAATTCGGCCTTATCACCATCAATATTTACATACAATTGATGATTTGATGGGTTGTTAGCAGCCGTAAGTTTTATCCATCCCTTGGGAGCAAAAACGATACTGTTGCTGCCGAATTTGTCAATAACCAGGTCAACCAGAAACTCATCTGCTTTAAAGATCACCTGGTTGTCAGCATCCAGAGGTTGCGAAATAACTTTTTCATTAGGCTTAACGTCCAGGAAGCGGGCAAAATCGGCTACCTTCTCAGGCTTAAACAAACTCACCGGAACAAAAGTAAACCCCCTATAAGGTATGCTTACAATACGTTTTTCGTAATCGGAAAGCAGCATGTTATTACTATCAGATGTTTGGCTCAGCTCCACGAGGCTAAGATTTTCCTTCAAGGCGAGTAACCTGCCCTGGCCCGTAACCGCATACGAAAACGAATTTAAGCCTATCTTCACCAATAAAGTATAGCCGGCAGATTGATCTGTGTTCAAGTCAGTAATATTGTTAGAATGGTTGCGGTTACTCATGCAGCTATCGCAAAAGTAATATTTTTTGAATTACTTAATTAAGATACTTATCAGCATTTTTGCGTGTGCCCTCATCAGATCAGATTATCAAAGCATTTCCACATGAGCCCACCGGCCAGCAACTGGAATTATTTGATCGGTTAAACACTTTTTTACTGAGCGATAATGGCGATGAATGTTTCATCTTAAAGGGTTATGCGGGTACAGGTAAAACCACCGTATTGGGTGCACTAGTAAAAGCACTCAAATATTACAATTATAAATCAGTATTGCTGGCACCAACGGGACGTGCTGCAAAGGTGATCACCAATTATTCAGGCCGAAAGGCATTTACCATCCATAAGCGTATTTATCGAAAAAAATCAGCCATGAATATTGATGACGCCTTTCGATTAGCGGATAACCTGGCTACGGATACGATATTTATTGTTGATGAGGCTTCCATGATCTCGGATGAATCGGCAGGCAACATGCGCGAAACTTTGCTGCACGATCTGGTAAGCTATGTTTACAACACTAAAAACTGCAAGTTGATGTTGGTTGGCGATACGGCCCAGCTACCGCCCGTCGGTGCAGATAACAGCCCGGCCCTTGACCTGAAACTGATGAAAAGTGTGTTCGCGCTGGAAATATTCAGTTTTGAACTCACTGATGTGCTGCGCCAGCAAAAGGATTCGGGTATACTGTTCAATGTGACTGCCATGCGGAATATTATCCGGCAGGGGAAAATAGTGACGCCTAAGGTGGTTACCAAAGGGTACAAAGATGTTTACAGGATGACTGGCGAGCGATTAGAGGAAGGTCTGAACTACGCTTACAATAAATATGGTTATGATGGCACATTGATCGTTTGCAGGTC
>DATHLW010000274.1:0-5245 GCA_035487675.1 Mucilaginibacter sp.
TAGCCAGGAGTTTTAGATCAGCTTTAGATCAACTGGGCAAAAAATCTGGGATGGATAGTATGAAAATGTGAGAGAATATACTAAGCACTTAACAAAAGAAGGCTTCTAATGTAAATCAGAAGCCTTCTCTTGTTAATTAAATTCCGTACTATGTGTTAAAGATTCTTATATATCCCGGAAATTTGATTGGCCCATAAATCCAGATCAAAAGCCTTTTCTACATAAGCCTTTTGGTTGACTGTTATTTGCTTTTTCTTGTCATTATCTAAAGATATAAGCGATAGCATAGCATTTTGCAAACCGGCAATATCCTCAGAATCGAACATATAGGTATGCGGGATATTCAGTGATTGTGGCCCCGGAATATCACTGGTAATAATAGGCCTTTCGCAATAAGCAGCCTCTACAAGGGCATTACAAAAGCCTTCCTCCCGGCTTGCTGATATAAAGTAATCGCTCAGGTTATAATAAGAAGCGATGTCGTCTCTGGGCTTCAATATCCTTAGCCATTCCGGGATATCCTGAAAACGGTCTTTGATATTTAACTCAATGGCCTCCCTGTTTACGGATAAGCTTAACAATAAACAGACATCATGACCCTGCTTCACCAATCCGTCCATCGCCTCTAATGCAATATCCACTCCTTTTCTGAAATAGTCAAAACCAAACATCAGGAATACGGTGGTATTTGGGCTGATGTTGAAATCAGCTCTTTTAAGTACCTCGTATTGATTTAACCTGTTAAAATCTATGGCATTAGTAACAAACGTTACTTTATTACTATTGAGCCTGAAGTTTTTGCGGTATTCAATAGCAACCGATTCGCTGCAGCCTATGTACAGATCCACATGGTTCAGTGCTTTTCTTAAGCCTTCTCCAAAAAAGCCTATTGGCTGGTCGTGGTTTCTTAAATGCCTTATGATTACAAGATCCTTATTATAGAGTAGTTTGGCGATCTTAAACAAAAAGAACTGTTTTGTGCCTGCAAAATGGGCATGTATATATTTAATATTGTGTTTAGCAAGAATGTTTTTGACTATAAATATGTCTTTATGAAAGTCGTTACTTAAAAAATAGATTTTCTTTCCTTCATTTATTAATCCTTGTACCCAATCAATATCAGAGGTATCTTCATGGAACAAATAGACCATCTCGACAGAATCACTTTCAAGTGTTTTCTCTAACCTTAATAACGATTTAAAGAAACTTCCTCCATAAGGGGACCTGAAACATAAAAACTGAAGAACGTTTTTAGACTGGTTCATTAAAATTAAAAATTTGATTTATTTAAACTGTTAATACCTGTCATTAAAAATTACTCCGAATAATTTTTAATGGGATAAAGTATAGCTGTCTATTTACTGCCAGCTATTAAAGGCAGGGACGCCTGTAAGAAGGGAATCAAATTTTTAAAATGCAGATAGATAAATAGCAATCCTGGTAATTTATTAATTGCCGGAACCTGAGATTAAATGATTTGGGGTTTAATAACCAAACTGCCGAAATAAATAAAATAGTTAGGAAGCACCCCGCAATAGTCCTTATGAAATCTGTTACTGTTTTTTTATTCTCAACGGTAGATTTCTCTATTGGCTTTATCAGATTTAAGTTATCTACTTTTGAATAGAAGATATCAACTTTTCTCTTAAAAATGGAATTATTATGTGTATGGTTTCTTTTTTCAGTACGAGTTGTATTCTGAAGGAAAAAAATATGAGAGGCAGCCACCAGAAAATATAGGAATGCTATAAATATGACTAAAATATTTTTCAGTATATTATTTTTATAGATTTCCATTTCTAATTGTGGCTACAAAATAGAAAATAAATTAATTTTCTGCAAAAAATATAAAGCTTTAGTTACAAATATATCGGTGGTTGAGCACTTTAACGAAGCTTTTCTATGCGGAATTAATATGGATTTGTACGTAAGTAATATATATTAAGTTCTATATAAGAAAATATAAGCTATTTAATTATTTAAAAGACTTCAGATGGAATTCTGGAGGCTTTTTTACCGGGCGATGTTTTCCTTATTTATTCGATTGTTAATTTTATTATTGTTCCTAACTGCCAGGTAAATTGCAGCAAATTCTATTATTGCGATGACAAATGGACCAACAGTTTTAGATAGGTCTTGCTCGTAAATGCCAATAAAGCCATCTAAAAATTGTATTGCGCCAGCGACTACCGCAAGGGTAATGAAAGCATTCCAGTGCTTGCGGAATACTGATATAATAGTTAATGTTGCCATTGGGATACCTCTGGCACCAGCGTATAAGGCAAAGATGGTTATTGCTTTATTCGCAGTTACATTGGCTGCCAATAGCAAATGAGGGCTTACTATCCCCGCTACCGCAAAGCCTGTGGCAACTAGTACGTTTAAAACCGTGAAGATCTTTAAAAATGTTAAGGCTTTCATTCTTTAAGCATTAAATTGTAATAAAACTTTACCCCCGCTTATGGTATGCTTTAATGCCTCTTTTACTCTCTCTGGAGGATATATTTCAGCAATGGGAACGTTCAATTTCCCTTGTGCTAGCAGTTGCACCGATTGGAGTATGGCATTTTTTAACTTGGGGAGGTAATGCGGTAAATACATAAAGAACCCGTGAATCTGTATCCTTCTAAAAATGAGACCGATTTGGCTAACATTCATGGGTTCACCGCTCATCATGGAATAGGAAACCAGGCGACCCTCATTGGCAAGAATTTGGACGAGGGTATTTGTTGCTTTGCCACCGACAGCGTCAAGTGACAACTTTATTTCTGCATTATTGGTAGCTTTTTTCGCTTCACTAACAACGTTTTCATCTTCAATTAAAACAACGTCTGCACCTGCTTTTAGCGCAATATCCACGGCCTCTTTTCTCCTGACTATTCCTAACGTTTTTATACCTTTTGATTTTGCGACCGCGATGATTGTATGGCTTACAGAAGCGTTAGCTGCGTTCAATACTACCCAATCACCTGAATTTAATGAAACGAATTCTTCCAGCAGCAATACCGCTGTAGGCGGGTTAATAGAAAGCATAGCCGCTTGCTGTAAATCTACGTTCGCCGGCAACACAACCAGATCTGCAGCTTTGGCCACAACCTTTTCGCTCCAGGCAAACGTCCCAAACGGAATGGTTACTATATCGCCTGGTTTAACAGTGGAAACAGAACTACCAATCGAAGCAACTCGACCTACACCCTCGCCGCCAATTACGGAAGGCAATTCGGGTTGTATCGGGTAAGTACCGCGCATCAATAATAAATCACTTGGATTCACAGGGCTATACAAAACCTCAATAACAACTTCATCATGATTAATTGTACCGATGTCATTAATTTCTACGACGCCAACGTTTTCTAATGGATCGCCATATGCTTTCAACTGAATTGCTTTCATTGAATTAATTTTAAAAGGTTTGTAATTTGCTATATTTGCACTTGCAATTTGCAATAACTAAAATAAGGCAATCATTATTTCAGTGCATTCTTTAGTTCCGATGCAGCCTGCAGTAAGGCAGAACGGGTGGCAGGTACAGTAGCCAACAGATTAAGAAAACACCAGTCGTGGATCATGCCGTTGTAACGGATAGCCGTAACTGGTACGCCTGCCTCGTCCAGTTTCCGGGCATAAGCCTCGCCTTCATCACGCAGTACATCGTTTTCAGCGGTTTGCACCAAAGCAGGCGGCAGGCCTTTTAGCTGGCCAACAGAAGCACGCAGCGGAGAAGCATGAACCTTGTTACGTTCATCGGCATCTGTTGTATAATTATCCCAGAACCATCGCATCGTGTTCCTGCTTATAAAGCTGCTGGTGCCAAACTCGTTATAAGAACCGGTTTCAAAGCCGGCGTCTGTAACAGGGCAGAAGAGCACCTGTAATTTTATTTCCGGGCCTTTGTTATCTTTGGCCATCAGAGCAACCACCGTTGCCATATTGCCGCCCACACCGTTGCCGGCTACCGCCAAACGCTTGCCATCTAAACCGATGTCGCTGCCATGTTCGGCAACCCATTTTGTGGCTACATAAGCCTGGTTGACCGCAGCCGGGTAAGGTGCTTCCGGCGATAGCGTATAATTGACAAACACAGCAGCCGCACCTGACTCCACCACAAGGTCCCGGACAAAACGTTCGTGGGTTGGAAAATCGCCTAATACCCAGCCCCCGCCATGAAAGAACATAAATACTGGAAGTGTGGCCTTAGCTTTCACCGGTTTAACAATATTGATCTTGATGGACTGTCCATCAGCGCTGATTGTCCTTTCTGTAGCGGTGATGCCCGAAAGATCAACCTCAACGGACGATTGAAAGCCAGCAAGCGAAGCCCTGGCCCCGGCAGGTGTCAGGGTTTCGATAGGTTGAATGCCGGCGGAACCGACTGCGTTTAAAAAGGCCTGCACATGGCTTTCAAGCTGTGGGTCATTAGTTGAATTGGTTTTCATTTGAACAGGGTTTTAAATTTATAGTATATTTGCACTTGCGAAATGCAATAGCAAATGTACAAAGTAATTGCAAAATGCAATAACTATTTTTTTATTTTTTTATGAAGACAATAAGCAGAAGGTCGGGATGTCCTATAAGTTATACCATGGATATATTGGGGGACAAATGGACGATGTTGATCATGAGGGATTTACTTTTGTATGGTAAAGATTCCTTTAGTGAATTCTTATGTTCGGATGAAAAGATTGCTACAAATATTTTAACCGACAGGCTCAACGTGCTGCTACAGGAAGGGTTCGTGACCAAGCACACCGCCCCGACAAATAAATCCAAATTCCTGTATCGCCCTACCGAAAAAGCGATCGGATTGATCCCGGTACTCACTGAGATCACGCTTTGGGCAGAAAAATACAATCCAGACGGTGCTCCGGCGGACATAGTGGAGCCGTTAAAAAAGAACAGGGCTAAAGCGTTGCAGGAGCTGAAGAAAAAAGTGGAAGATAGGTTCAAGGCTGAATAAACATGAAAATCCTCCTTATTTGATTTACTTCTAAAATGGGTTTATCGCCATTCAGGACTTTCCTTTTTATCTGTTCTCAATCCAGCAAACTTTCAATTTCCGCCCGGAAAATAGCCAAACGCCGTCCTGTTTTACCATAGTGTCATAGTAACGGATGCCGGCGATCATAAGCTTTTGCACTCCGTCCAGAACTTTCAGGTGGTAAGCCCTGCAATAAGTAATGCCGGTTGCCTTGTCGCCCTCAAGCTTAACTGTACTTTGACCATTGAAATGCATCGTAGAAAGGTA
>DATHLW010000275.1:0-2667 GCA_035487675.1 Mucilaginibacter sp.
AGGGTCTTCGTCAATACCAATACTGGGATTAAAAAACCTGGTTTCAGCAAGGTATTCTGCATTTTTTTCAAACGTGGTAAACAGGTAACAACCTTCAAAGCCAAATCTTTCAGACGCTGCTTTCAGCAATGATTTCTGCAAAACGGCTTTCTGCAGCGATGCTAAATTGCTTACAGGAACCATCAAATGAGCCACCTCCGTCTTTACAATGTTAATTCCCCAGCCATTCAAGTTAAGATCCTCCGGCTTCAACCCCACCGCTGGTGCAATAATATCGGCGGGTATCGGCGAGATCACTTCGGCAGGGCTTTGTTTCATACCTACATAAAGATGGCCATTTTGCTCGCTGATTTCCAGCGGAATCTCAGTGTCTGCAATAATCACATATGTCCGGCCTTGCTGATTTTTAAAGATATCCCATTTTTTTAGCAAAGCCAGGCATACTGCCCCTAGCAAATTATGCCCGGCACCGGTGACCTCGAATTTCGCCGGCGTGAACGAGCGTACTTTCAAGGCTTTATCAGTAATTTGATACCTTATAAATGAGGTCTCTGAGTAACCAAACTCGCGCGAGATATCATGATATTGATCGATGGACAGTTCATCGTCGGTGTACACTACTGCGAGTTGATTCCCACTATAACGCTGGTCGGTGAACACATCCAGTACATAGTATTTTAATTTCTTCATTGGTCTGTAATTACTTTATTTATTTCTCAAAACTACAAGCTAATAGTTTACTTTTATTATCGGTTAACTAAAGGTAACTAGTTACCATTTGTTAACTATCTTCTGAAAAAATATGGAAAAAGAAAAAAAGATTGAAGCAACCTGTGAACAAGAGTTGGCAGCAATCAGGGACAGCCTGGAAATTTTGGGCGGCAAATGGAAATTGAGGATCATGCGCCATCTTAAAAATCATTACTCCGATAACAATACCTTCAAAAAGATACAACGGGAAGTTGAGGGCATTTCAGCTAAAATGCTTTCCAAAGAACTACAGGATCTGGAGACCAACTTACTGGTTACAAGAACCGTGAGGGATACCCGGCCGATCACTGTTAGTTATGCAATAACAGAGTATGGTTTAAGCGTTTTCCCGATAACCGAATCTTTAGTTGATTGGGGCCTGAATCATCGCCAAAAGATCAAATAACCGGCATCATTTAACTTAAGAAAATAAAACGTGACAGAACGGACCTCTGCTCCCGGGAGTTTGCAACTCATGGAAGCGGGGGTTGTACTATAAAGTCACGAGAAGCATTTCCGCTTTACCCAAGCCGTCATTCTCGTGCCAGATGAGGGGTTTTCCGGTCAGCTTCAGTTTGTTTTAATTATGTAGATGATTATTAACTGATAAATTTTAACATTTTAAATGCTTTATTGTTAAATCGGTGTTAAGTTGAGGTAAATACCTTTAAGTTGAGAATAAATTTCCAGGTCCTACTAATATTGTTATGAGAATAAACAAGTGTACAAAATTGGTCAATGCGTTATTAGTTTTACAAATAATAATAGCTGTACCCTTTGCAGGGGGCGTTTTTGGGCAGGTAAAAACAGAAGAGCAACCAAAAACCCCGGAGCAAACAAAAACCACCACACAGGTAAAGGTCCAGGCAGCACAGGTAAATAACGTTATTCAGCGATTTGATGATAAATTTTTAATCAACCTGGCTTTGGAGCGCAATGATGGCGAAACAAAAAAAATGCTGTTCTTATCTAATTCACTGGGGTATGTCTCCTATGGCATCCCTGCAGCACTAATGGTTGGTGGCATTGTGCGGCACGATGCCCAGATGCGCCAGAACGCCTTATATGTGGGCAGCAGCGCGGCCATAACCTTGGGTGCTACCTTGTTATTGAAAACTATATTTAAGCGCCGCCGGCCATTTGTGCAAAATTTAAAAATCGTAGCAGTTTACAGTGCCGGGAGTACCTCGTTTCCTTCAGGGCATGCATCAACAAGTTTTGCGATAGCGACCGCATTATCCAGATCTTACCCAAAATGGTACGTAATAGTTCCATCTTATTTATGGGCAGGTTCGGTAGGATACTCTCGTATGTATTTGGGCGTTCATTATCCCAGCGATGTTTTTGGTGGTGCATTATTGGGCTCTACTACCTCATTGTTGTTAAGGCCGGCAATTAAATAAGTATACATAAAAATACTCAAGACATACTTACGAACAATCCTTTCAAAGGCGCAAGCATTTGTGTAATGTCAATTGCTCGTCAAACGTGGCTGCTGCATCGATCTGCCCGATTGGTTTCCATCAGGGCCGCGTAATTGGGCGTTTTCGATTTATTGATAATGAACTGGCAAGAAGAAGAGTCAGATCAAATGTAGTGGGAGTACCTCGCGCCAGACGGGATGGAACATCCGGACTAACCATAAAATGATACAAAATATAAATAAAAGAGCAACAACCGGCAGGTGGCTTTCAGGATTCGAACCTGTACCGCTTTCGCGGTTTTCAACCAGGCGAAGTATCACCTGCCTACGGCATCTTTCATTATGTTTTAAAAAAGGGCAAAAAACAACCGGTGAATTTTATTTTCTGAACTACTTGTGAAATTAATCACCGACTGGATTTGAACCAGCGTCCTTCCACCTCCCGGTGGATGTTCTAACCGAAGTATCACCAGTTTACGGCACCTTTTAGGTTT
>DATHLW010000276.1:0-4763 GCA_035487675.1 Mucilaginibacter sp.
AACCGGATAATAGTTATTGTCGATGATGCGATTCAGGTTCAAAGTTACCTGGTAAGTAACTTCGTAGAGTTTTTGGTGATCGAATATGCCGTTGATCACATATCTCGGTAAGGCCAATGAAGCCAGATTACAAACCGCTACTTCCTTATTGGATGTATATTCCATGATCTCAGTACAGAGGTTGGAGCTTTTTATCGTACCCAAGTTCTGCTGGTTCGATTTACCATTGGCAGCATCCTTATACAAGAGGTATGGCGTACCAGTTTCTACCTGTGCATCCAGCACCGCAAACCAAAGGTCCTGCGCTTTTACTGTTTTACGGGCACGGCCTTCACTTTCGTATTTGGTATATAAGGCTTCAAACTCTGCTCCCCAGCAATCGGCTAATCCTGGTGCTTCGTGCGGGCAGAACAGGCTCCAATCCTCATTGGCCTCTACCCTTTTCATGAACAGGTCAGATACCCAAAGGGCGTAGAACAAGTCGCGTGCACGCATTTCTTCCTTACCATGATTTTTGCGCAGATCTAAAAAATCAAAAATATCCGCATGCCACGGCTCAAGGTAGATGGCGAAAGCACCTTTGCGTTTACCTCCACCCTGATCTACATAACGGGCAGTATCGTTAAATACCTTTAGCATCGGGATGATACCGTTACTGGTGCCATTGGTGCCACTGATGTAAGAACCTGTCGCCCTTACATTATGTATGCTTAAGCCTATACCACCTGCACTCTGGGATATTTTGGCCGTTTGTTTCAGTGTATCATAAATACCGTCGATGCTGTCATCCTTCATGGTCAACAAAAAACAGGATGACATTTGCGGTTTCGGCGTACCGGCATTGAACAATGTTGGCGTAGCATGGGTAAACCAGCGCTCGCTCATCAGGTTATAAGTTTTAATCACGCTATCAATATCATCTTTGTGTATCCCTACAGATACACGCATAAATAAATGTTGCGGGCGCTCTGCTATTTTACCGTCTATCTTTAACAGGTAAGATTTCTCCAGGGTTTTAAAGCCAAAGTAATCAAACCCAAAATCACGATCGTATATGATTGTACTATCCAATACCTCTGCATTTTTCTCTATCACTTGCCAAACGTCATCAGCAATTAATGATGCATTTTTCCCTGCTTTCGTATCGATATATCCATGCAATCTTCTCATGGTTTCTGAGAATGATTTTATGGTGTTTTTATGCAGATTGGATACCGCTATACGTGATGCCAGCAAGGCATAATCCGGGTGCTTGGTGGTTAATGACGCTGCTGTTTCAGCTGCCAGGTTATCCAGTTCGGAGGTAGTCACCCCATCATACAAACCTTCAATTACTTTTTTGGCGACATCTATCGGGTCAACCAATGCCGGGTTTAAACTATAGCACAATTTTTCAATGCGTGCGGTTATTTTATCGAATTTTACGGTTTCTTTTTTACCGTCTCTTTTTATTACGTACATGGGGGTTAGAGATTAGAGGGTAGAGATTGGTGATTAGTTAAAAGTCCTCGTCTAAGCTAAATGCTTTGCTTTCCTGTGTGTTCAGTACTCCATTTTTCTGGTAGTCTCCAACTCTTTTTTCAAAGAAGTTAGTCTTTCCTTGCAGGGATATCATTTCCATAAAATCAAATGGATTAGTGGTATTGTATACCCTGTCGTAGCCTAATTCTATTAGCCAGCGGTCAGCAACAAATTCAATGTATTGGCTCATGAGTTTGGCGTTCATACCGATCAGGTTGACAGGCAAAGCATCGGTCACAAATTCCTTTTCGATCTCTACGGCATCGGTGATGATCTTTGTGGCTTCCTGTTTGGATAGTTTTTCGCTCAGCATACTGTACAACAAGCAGGCAAACTCACAATGCATGCCCTCGTCACGAGAGATGAGCTCGTTGCTGAAAGTTAACCCCGGCATTAACCCACGTTTCTTGAGCCAAAAGATGGAGCAGAAACTACCCGAAAAGAAAATACCTTCCACAGCAGCAAAAGCCACCAATCGTTGGGCAAAGGTTCCGTTGTTGATCCACTTCAACGCCCATTCTGCTTTTTTCTGAACGGCAGGGACGGTGTCAATAGCATGAAACAGCCTGTCTTTCTCCGCCGGGTCTTTTACATAAGTGTCAATCAACAGGGCATAAGTTTCCGAGTGTATATTCTCCATCATGATCTGGAACCCGTAAAAACATCGTGCCTCGGGAACCTGCACCTCGCTCATAAAATTGACTGCAAGATTCTCATTTACAATACCATCACTTGCGGCAAAAAATGCCAGTATGTGTGATATAAAATGCCTTTCGCCATCGTTCAGGTTTTCCCAATGCTTCTGGTCGTCAGAGAGATCGATCTCTTCGGCGGTCCAGAAACTGGCCTCGTGTTTTTTGTACATTTCCCAGATGCGGGGATAATTGATGGGGAGGATCACAAACCGATCCTTGTTCTCCCGGAGTAATACTTCGTTTTCCTGTTTCATGCCTTGTCGTTTTTATTTTTGGAGTCGACAAAAGACGATGAACCGGGCACTTTTACGGAAGTACAGGGGACAGGGCTTTCGTCAAAACCTTATTCGTGAAAGTTTTGACAAGCTATCCCGGCAGGTGTCTGGCTGGTAGTCAATAGTCAATGGTCAATAGTCAATGGTCAGTGGCGAATTTTATTCACCATTGATCACTCACTATTCACCACTCACCACTCACCAACTCACAGTTGCACGTCAGCCCATGATTTGCACATGGTTCCCTTTTAATGCCGGCTTTTATCCCGGCAACCTTTGATAGCGTTTGTTAAAGAACTTGTAGCTCCAAAGATAGCGGAAGAGCAGATTACGATGTTAGTGTTAGTTTTTCACATCGGGATGAGTTATGAACAAAAAGAATTGCTCATGTTCTTCGGAATGCAAAATAATTTATGATAACTTTAATTTAAAACAACCTATCTCATTATGAAAAAATATCTAGCCGAACTCATTGGAACCTTTGCCTTAGTATTATTTGGCTGCGGCGCAGCAGTTGTTGACGGAAAAACAATTCCTGCCGCAATCCTTCCAGACGCCCCTTTAGGAGTGGGTATTTTGGGTATTGCCCTCGCCTTCGGGCTTGCCGTAGTTGCTATGGCCTATGCCATCGGCCCTATCTCGGGCTGTCATATTAACCCTGCTATCACCATTGCTATGCTGGTGGCTAAAAAGATCAGCGCGAAAGATGCTTTTGGATACATTGTTGCCCAACTTATTGGTGCTGTTATTGGCTCTGCCGTCCTGTATGCATTTATCCAGGGAGCTCCCGGCTTTAATGGGATACCAGAATATGGCCTCGGAGCAAATGGGTGGGGACCGGGTTATCTCGGCGGATACTCCACCGCATCAGCGTTCCTCGCCGAAGCTATTCTCACCTTCCTGTTCCTGTTTGTTATTTTTGGCACTAACTCTCGTTTCGGAAATTCCTCAATGGCCGGCTTAGCAATTGGCCTTACTTTAGTATTAATTCACTTAGTTGCTATACCTATTACCGGTACATCTGTAAACCCTGCCCGTAGTTTTGGCCCTGCAATATTTGCAGGCGGTAAAGCTTTATCGCAACTGTGGCTATTTATTGTCGCCCCGATTGTTGGTGGAATTGCAGCTGCCTTGTTATGGCACGGAGTGTTTGATAAAGAGGCGAAGTAAATTGAATGGTTAATAAAATTATAAAGGTTGCAAGGGCACGATTCAAATTTCGACTTCAACAAAACTAACAGCCCCTGCAACCTATTATAATTTAATCTTCAAGAGGTACAAATTTTAAAGACACAGAGTTTACACAATGCCGTGTATTCTTTGGTGTCATGTACTCACCTTCGAATACGTGACCGAGGTGTGCACCACAATTTGCGCACACTATTTCTACACGCCTTCCGTCTGCATCCGGAACACGTTTTACAGCGCCGGATATTTCATCATCAAAGCTGGGCCAGCCGCAATGCGATTCAAACTTAGTTTCAGAAGTGTACAAAGGCGTATCGCATCTTTTACATACGTATAACCCATGTGCATGATTATCTAACAACGATCCGGTAAACGGTCTTTCCGTTCCCTTGTATACTATTACCCGTTCTTCTTCGGGTGTGAGCTTATTGTATTCCATTTTTAATTATTGAATGAATGAATTAGTGATTTGATTACTTTTTCACTGATTATAACAAATATACGGCAGGATTGGCGTTTGGATTTTGCGGGCGGCTCTTGTTTACATTGGGTTGACAAGGGGTTGTTCTGTCCGTCCGTAATGGAGTAACTGTGCTATGAGACACTTGCGGACAATTTCTTTGACGCGTCTTTGAGGAACGAGGCAATCTCCAAACTATGCAGATCAGAGAGAAGGCATTTCTTAAGGAACGTTCGGTGAAAAATCACGCCCCATTGAATGTCCTATGTAAAGATTGCTTCGTTCCTCGCAATGACGTAAAAATTGAGGCTCGGACACAAAAAAAATCCCGGCAATTTCTTACCAGGATTTCCCTATATCTTGAATCTTGATTCTTGCCTCTTGATTCTATTTCTTAGAAAGTTCTTCCGCCATAGCAGCACCTATATCAGCTGGTGATTTTACCACGCGGATACCGCACTCGGTCATGATCTTCATTTTGGCGGCAGCAGTATCGTCGGCACCGCCAACTATTGCACCTGCGTGACCCATGCGGCGTCCCGGAGGAGCTGTTTGGCCTGCAATAAAGCCTACTACTGGTTTTGTACCGTTCTCTTTTATCCAGCGCGCAGCTTCGGCTTCCAT
>DATHLW010000277.1:0-5532 GCA_035487675.1 Mucilaginibacter sp.
GTGATCAGAGATTTGTGATCAGTTGGGTTAAATCCCTGATAACTGATAACCAGTCACTGATCACTCAAAATATAAGTTTTAGGTTTAGTTTAGTTTGCAAGGCCTCTCACTGTGCGGTGAGGGGCATTTGTGTTTTTTAGCGAGTAAATTCCATTATGGTCGAATCTGGCGAGAGCAGTTTTAGTTCATGTTCATCCAGTTTTTGTATCACAAACTTGCTGTAGGGTTGGTTGCCCTGGAAAGAGGAAAATATAGTATCACCTTTCACAAAATAGTCTTCGGCGTATTGGAGGTCGCTGTCCATCGCAAATTTTTTTTCGGTGATCTTAAGTTTGGTATCGCCGCTTTTTAGTTTCCAGTTGCCCTGCAAATTCTTTTTGTGAGAATTAGAACAGGCAATGGCGGACAATAAGAATAATGCGCAAACCAAGCATAAGCCTATGCTTTTGCCGGGCAATTTAAAAGCATACTTTTTCATAGCACTAAATTAATTAAGCATCCCGTTAGGGTCGGGATGCTTATTATCATGTACTATAAAATTACATTTTTTTATCCTTCAATTCGGATTCTTTCAAATAAACTTTGTGCCCTTTTTTGTCGACAAAATAATACTGCGAATGGCTGTTGATATAAACCGTTTCGCCATTTGGGCCGCATTTGTCTTTGTATTGCTTGTCAACAACGGCTGAAGCTCCCTTTACGGCCAGCTCAGATGTTTTATGGCCAACTTTTGTAGCAGCCTCCCCAACCTCTTTTGTTGTTTTGTGTACTTTGTTCTTAAAACTTGTCGTGTCTTTACTTTGCGCGTGTGCCTGTCCGGCCACAAATAATACCACAGCAAATAGTGCGGTTCCTAATACTTTTTTCATTGGTTTGCGAGTTATTAAATTAATCAAGCTATTAACTAAGTTGTCCAGCTAAATGTTTCATTTCTATAGCTGGGTTTTTCTTCTCGTACAAAATACTGTAAACGGCGCTACAAATAGGCATAAAAACTTTGTATTGTTTGTTTACCTGGTGCAGACAGTTTACAGCATAATATCCCTCGGCAATCATGTTCATTTCCAATTGGGCCGAGGTAACAGTATAGCCTTTACCTATCATATTTCCAAAGGTACGGTTGCGGCTGAATTGGGAATAAGCAGTTACCAGTAAATCGCCAAGATAAGCAGACTCTTTTATGTCCCGGTCGATAGGGTGAATGGCTTCTACAAACCGCTCCAGTTCACGTATGGCGTTGGATATCAAAACCGCCTGGAAATTATCGCCGTAACCAACGCCATGACAAATACCACTGGCTATGGCGTAAACATTTTTTAATACAGCAGCGTACTCGGTACCATAAATATCATCGGATACAATAGTATTGATGTAACGTGTGCTGAGCATCCCCGCAAAGCAGGCAGCCAATTCTGTATCTCCTGATGCAATGGTGAGGTAGGATAATTTCTCCAGAGCCACCTCCTCAGCATGGCATGGCCCGCTGAGCACCATAAAATCATTAAAAGAAATGTTGTAACGCTGGTTTAAAAATTCGCCTATGATCTGGTTTTCGTCGGGGACAATACCTTTGATAGCTGATACTACTTTTTTCCCGGCAAAATCATCCGGAGTAATACCTTCCAGCGCCTCCTTCAAAAATGCAGCAGGTACATTTAATAATATGATATCAGATTTGCTGATCAATGATTTGAGATCGGTAGAAATATTTTGCGCAGGTACCTTAATCTCAACAGAACTCAGATAATTAGGATTATGCCTGAACTGTCGGATATGCTCTGCTGCTTTTTCGCTACGCATCCACCAGAAAATTTCCTTCTCAACGGGGTTATCGGTCAGCATTTTAATATTAGCAGTTGCCCAACTGCCCCCGCCTACTATTAGTATCTTGTTATTTTGTTGATGCATTGAATTGATGTACAAATATGCAGATGTGCAAATGTGCGGATAGATGTGCAAATGTGCAAATGGGATTAATGTGCAGATGTGCAAATATGCAGATGTGCACATTGTATTAATGTGCAGATGAGGAGAGGTACAGATGTGCAAATGAACTGAAATAAAAAAGGCCTATACAACTGTATAAGCCTCCGATTTATAAGAATTGAAATTATTTATCTAATCTTCTCATCTGCATATTTGCACATCTGCACATCTGCACATTCCCTCATCCACTCATTTATTTCCCCTGATCTCCGGTAAATAGCTTTGATTTATCAACTTTTTCCACTTCCATCTTATCGTTCAGGGTTTTTGAGATAGCGGTGTATGGTGCCGAAACAACCTCGTCGCCACTCTTCAGGCCCGAAAGTATCTGGATATAAGAATCATCCTGGATACCCGTAGTTACGGCTACCTGTTTTACTTTGCCGGCGTTATACACAAATACAAATTCTTTTGCGGCAACTGTGATCTTTGCTTTACTATTATCTGTATTGTCATCTGGTTTATCCGGACTAGAGGTGGTTGGCGCTTTTGTATCCTGACGTGTAGTTACGGATTGGATTGGCACTGACAATGCCTTTGCATGATTGGTTTGAATGTCTACAGTTGCAGTTAATCCAGGCCGGAAAGGCGAAGGATTGGTTGCTGTTTTATTCAAAAGCGCCAGGTATGATTTTGAGTCGATCCTTACCTTCACAGTAAAGTTGGTCACCTGGTCGGCTGTTGTACCTACTACGTTGGCGGCGCTACCTATCTCTGTTACTACACCTGTAAATAATTTATCCCGGAAAGCATCAACCTGAATTTTAGAAGAGTCGCCGAGCGTAATACGGTTAATATCGTTTTCGTTCACATCCACATTCACGTCCAATTGGTTCAGGTCAGATATCGTCATGATCTCGGTACCTGCAAATTGCTGGGTTCCTAATACACGTTCGCCCTTTTGTATAGATAATTTGGATATCACCCCATCTACAGGTGAATAAATGGTTGTTTTGTTCAAATTAGCCTGAGACTCTTTAACAGATGCCGCTGTTTGAGCCAGCCCATAGTTCGATCCGGCTACATTTTGCTTAGCTGCCTCCAACTGGGCCTTGGCACCTTCATAATTTGCTTTTGCTGCATCGAATTCTGCTGCAGTCAAAACTTTATTATCAAAAAGTATCTTGTCGCGTTTATAAATAGCCGCCTGATTCTCAAAAGTAGCTTCTGACTGCTTCAGCAACTGTGTTGTGTTCCCGACATTGGCCTTTTGCGAATTGTAGGCAGCTACCGTACGGTCATAGTCCGATTTCAAAATATCGGGCCTGATACGGCAAAGCAATTGGCCTTTTTTAACTACTTCGCCTTCTTTTACGGGCAGGTCAACCACCTCTCCGGATACTTCCGGGCTGATCTTCACCTCAACGTGGGCCTTTATCTTACCGCTTGCAGATACGGTTTCGTTAATAACGCGTGTATCCACTTTTTCGGTGGCAACCTGTGTTTTTGGGGGTTTACCCCACAATCCGGCCACCTTGCCTGCGATATAAATCACAACTAAAGCCCCAAGGCCTATTAAAACATATTTAGTAGTTTTTCCCATTTTTATAATTTCTAAATTCTAATATCTAAATCCTAAAAGCTAATTAAAACCTAAACCCTAATTTCTAAACTCTATAGTTTAAGACATTAACCACTGATCACCGATTAACCAATCACTGATCCCTATAACTCAATCTTATTGCCCAGGTAATAATCTATCACTTTACTCCTGAATATCATGTTGTACTGGGAGTTGATCATATCATTTTGTGACTTATTATAATTAGTAACTGCAGTGTTATAATCCAGGGTGTTTACAAAACCCGCATCGTAACGCTGTTTAGTTACATTCAAGGCCTCTTTATTCGATTCATACGTTTGCAGGGCCGATTGATAGCTTTTTACTGCCGCCTGGAGGTCAAGTACAGCCTGTATGATGGTTTTGCTCAACGTATTTTTGGCAAGCTGAGTAGTCACCTGCGCATACTCGTAATTTAATTTTGCTTTACGGACTGATGTACGGGCCGAGAAGCGGTTAAATATGGGTATCTGCATACTGATACCGAAGGATTCGTTAAGGTTGTTGCTGAACTGGCTGCCAAAAGGGTATTTGCTTGCATAAAGCGGCGATTGAAACTGGCCAATTACCGGGGTATTGGTGCCCTGTACCGTACCTATTTGCTGTTGAATAATGGTTGAGCCTATTATATTTTGCGATATACTTGAATAATTCGAACCTAAACCACCAAATAGCGACACGGTAGGGTAATAGCTGGCTTTTGCCACTTTTATGGCTTGTGCATAACCCTGTTGCTGCAGCTCCGCCAACTTAATATCCGGGTTTACGTTGATGGCTGTTTTTATCACTTCCCCGGCATCGTAAATGGTTTTTACATCTGACAACTTACTTATATCCGGCTTCTCAACAGTGATCTCTGTATTGGGATCCATCTCCATGTATTGTTTCAGGATCAGAATAGCAAGGTCGACCTGGTTCTGTGCAGTTGTCAGGTTCAGTTCGGCTGTAGATAACTGTGATTTAGCCTGCGCAAGGTCGGCCCGCGTGGCATTACCCTGGTCAAAGTTTTTCTGTGCCCTGTCTAATGTGATCTTAGCAAGATCTATCTGTTGTTTGGACGCTGTTGCCAGGTCCTGATCGGCTAATATAACAAGATATTCCGTTACTACATTTAACAGCAGGTCGTTCTTAACTTTTTCTGTATTAGTTTTATCCACATCAAGCGCTATCTTATTTTGTAATATCTGGTTGCGCAACTGTCCACCCTGGAAAAGGGTTAGAGATGCTGACGCCTGTCCATTAATGTATAAGAACGATTGGCTGGTGTAAGAATAGGTAGTCAGGTTTGGGCTCCGTCCAAAATTGTATGAACCTTGCGGATTAACGCTAAGTGAAGGTAATTGGTTGAACTTGGACTGTTTATAATCCTCAGTAGCAATAGCTGTAGTTATTTGCGATTGCTTAATGGTAAGGTTATTCGCTAGTGCCAGGTCTATCGCCTTTTGCAAGCTGATCACCTGTTGGGCATTTGCTGTTGTAAAGCTAAAAGCTAAAAGTCCAAAGCAGAAAGCTGTAATAAGTCCCTTTTTAAATCTGAATATGAATTGTGTCATAAGGTTATAAATGTTCATAGATCATAGTTTATGGTTCATGGCAAATGTTTATTGCGTTATTATTAATAATTTTAGGTCGTAGTTCTATGAACAATGAACCATTAACTATGAACTAACCAATCTGAAAATCTCACGTCTGTCTAAATGTATCTGGTTAAAACACCCTGGCTGCTTAAGAAGCTTTATCCATCTTTAACATGGAACAGGAGCCGTAAAAACCAATGCATTTATCTCACTTTTGACGACGGCCCTATACCGATTGTTACACCGTTTGTTTTAAATATTTTAAGGCAATATAATGCAAAGGCTACTTTTTTCTGCATTGGCGATAACGTGAGCAAGCATCCCGATGTTTTTGAACAGGTAAAAAACGCGGGTCACAGTATCGGCAACCACACTTTTAACCACCTGAGAGGGTGGAAAACGGATGAT
>DATHLW010000278.1:0-4359 GCA_035487675.1 Mucilaginibacter sp.
CAGATTACACGGGGAAAAAGAACGGGGCGGAGTATGCAATCGCAACACGTACAGGTTTGTTTGGCGAAATATGTCTTAAAAAGAATGATGAAGAGGCTATTCATCAATATATAAATTATTTGAACAGACAGCATGGTTCGGCTGAGGAAGAGTTGAGTTTTGTTTTTGAAAGGTTATTTCAAAAACAAGCAAGATCCGTATTATCACAAGTTGGTAATGATAAATATTCATTGGATCACTTGGTATGGGGGTTTTTAAACAATCATTACAGCAGTGCTTTAACCACTAAAAACTATAAAAAGATATTTTTCGAAATAAGTCCTAAAATCAAAGAGATATATCCTAAGTACAAAAAATCGATAGATTATCTGCTTCAGCAAATTTACGGCGAACTCAAAACGCCGAATTGAATTCTGACAATTCATTAATTCTGTAAATTCAGGTTCATACAAGTTTTTCCCATTTCAAGTTGTATTTTCGTTAGCCCTGATCTCAAAAGGATGTGGGCCGGGCTTAAATTATGCACAAACCCATTCTGATCATTTTATCTTTTGTTCTGCTTGCTGCATTGCATGCGGCAGGTACAGATATTAAAAGTATTGGGGTACCTTATGTTCAGAATTATACCAAGGCCATCTATCAATCGGGCAACCAAAACTGGTCAGTAACGCGTGATGAGCACGGCATAATGTACTTTGGCAATTCCGAGGGCCTGCTCACTTTTGACGGCAAATACTGGCAATCATACCGTATGCCCAATGGTTTGATCGTTCGCTCTGTCGCAGCAGATGGTAAAGGAAAAGTTTATGCAGGTGGTTTCGGCGAATTAGGCTATTGGGAAAACAATAAAAGCGGTCAGCTGCAATATCACTCGCTCAACCAGTTGGTGCCTAAAAAGCACCAGCCTATTAACGAAGAGATATGGAAGATATATGTGGATAAAGGCCAGGTTATTTTCCAGTCGTTCGGTTCAATTTATATCTACCGGCTGGGCAAGATCCATGTACTAAAGGCGCCTAATCCCTACTTGTTCTTATTCAAAACGGGCAGCCGGTATTTTGTTGAGCAGGTTAACACCGGCTTGTATGAGCTAAAAGGGGATAAACTGGAATATATCGACGGCAGCAACCTGATGGGTAACAGCGGGGTCTTGTCTATTTTGCCGTTATCCAATAATAGATACCTGATTGGCACTGCGCGGAATGGGCTATTTATTTATGCTAACAAGCAGATCAAACCATGGAATAACCAGGCTAATGAATTTTTAAAGACGTATCAGCTTAACAACGGGGTATTGATAGGCAAATATGTGGCCTATGGCACCATCCTCAACGGGGTTATCATCATCGATACTGCAGGGAATGCGGTACAGCAGATCAATAAATCAAGCGGATTGCAGAACAACACCGTTTTAAGCCTTTTTATTGATCACGAGCAAAACCTGTGGGCCGGTTTGGATAACGGTATAGACCGTATCGAGATCAATTCGCCCCTTTATTTTTATTTTGATAAGACAGGCCGCTTTGGTACGGTTTATTCCAGTATCATTTTTAACAATAAAATATACCTCGGCACCAACCAGGGCCTTTTCTACAGCGATTGGCTGGCTAACCGCGATAACCGACTTTTTCAATCCTTCGATTTTAAACTGATACCCGGTTCGCAGGGACAGGTTTGGGAATTATCGTTACAAAACGGGAAGTTGCTTTGTGGCCACAATACCGGTACGTTCCAGGTAAATGGGAATACGATCTCTAAGATCACAACCATAAGCGGCGGCTGGACAATAAAAAAGCTCAATGACCATCAACTGATACAAGGCACTTACACCGGTTTGATCATCTACAAAAAAGACAATGCAGGCAATTGGGCATTCGATCATAAGGTAGAAGGCTTTGGCGAACCATCGCGTTATATAGAGCAGGATAGCAAGGGGCAAATATGGGTGAGCCATGCTTATAGAGGCATCTATAAGATATCCTTAAGCAACGATCTTAAAAAGGCTACTTCTATCAAATATTACGACCGGCAATATGGCTTACCGGGAAGCTATAATATCAATGTGTTTAACCTCGATAACCGGATTGTATTTGCTTCCGATTCAGGTTTTTATGTTTATGATGACATTAGCGACCGATTTACTAAATATGAGCAGTTAAACAAAAAACTGGGCACATTTTCAAGGTCAAATAAGATCATACCTGCTCTTGGCAAAAAGTATTGGTTTATTAATCATGGGCATGTTTCGCTGGCTGATTTTTCTGTGCCTGGCAAATTAAGTATCGACTCCAACCGGTTTAGCATCCTGGAAGGGCGTATGGTGCAAAACTATGAGAACATCAGCCGTATCAACAGTTCTATTTACCTGATCAGTGTCGACGATGGATTTGTGATCCTGAATGATGAAGATGCCCTTCAGCAAAGTGATGTTAAACTTCCACGTGTACTGATCAGAAGGGTTGAGAACATTACTGACAAGATAATCACTATAGCCAGCAATAGCAGCCAGGGCGATATTGAGATACCTTATTCAGAAAATAATATCCGCATATCGTATTCACTGCCTTTTTACAGACAGGAGAAAATAAGGTTCCAGTATTACCTGGAAGGCTATTCCCATCAATGGTCCGACTGGAGTTTGCAAAGCCAAAAGGAGTTTACCAACCTTAATCAGGGTGCCTACAACTTTAAGGTTCGTGCTAAAATAAACGAACAAAATATATCACCCGAAACAGTTTTGACGTTTACCATACTTCCTCCATGGTATGCAGGGCGCATTGCGTTTGTGTGTTATATTTTACTACTTATACTGATTTATTTTTTAGTACGTAAATACTACCGTCTAAAATTGCAGCGTCATCAGCATCATATACAGGATAAGCTTAAAAAGGAGCACGACGAATACCTTAAACAGGAGGCTATTGCCAATGAACAAAGGATAGCCAAAGTAAGGAACGAGCAATTACAGGCCGACCTTGCAAGTAAGAGCAGGGAACTGGCTAACTCTGCGATGAATATTGTTTATAAGAACGAATTGCTGCAAAAGATAAGCCAGGAGATCACGCAATTGAAGGATGGTTCTGGAAAAAGGCTTTCGGACGAGCAATTGAGAAGGCTACAGAAGGTAATTAACGATGGCATGAGTGATGAACGCGACTGGAACCTTTTTGAAAGCAGTTTTAACGAGGCACACGAAAGTTTTTTCAAGAAATTAAAGGCACAGCACCCTGACCTTGTACCCAATGATTTGAAGCTTTGCGCCTACCTGCGCATGAACATGAACAGCAAGGAAATGGCATCTTTGCTCAATATTTCTTTACGAGGTGTCGAGATCAGGCGCTACAGGCTGCGTAAAAAGCTCAACCTGGAGCATGACAAGAACCTCGTGGAGTTTCTCATGGAGCTATAATACTACATCATTACCTCTCATAAGCCACTGCTCAGCTACATGCCCTTACTTCTTAAATGTAGTATGTACTATATACACGAAGTGTTTTGTAACTAATTGTATATAAGTATTTTATATTTTTTATAAAAATTACTTGAGAAACTACTTTTTAAATGATGTAATAATGTAGAGTGCATTTTTTTGTTAAAAACGTATTATCTCGCCAACTTCGGGATGTAATTCAACCAATTATTATCAATTCCTAAATTTCTAAAACCACATGAAAAGAATTTTTACTATTTCAGGGTTTGTACTGTTGTGTTCCTTTTTCTTTACATATGCCTATGCGCAGAACGTTACTTTAAAAGGTAAGGTTACTGATGCAACCACAGGTGAAAGCCTGATAGGGGTAAGTGTATTAGTAAAGGGAACCACAACTGGAACCCAAACAGATGCAAGTGGCGCATTTTCACTTAGCGTTCCTCCAAATGCAACTTTGCAGATTACCTACATTGGGTATGCCGAGCAGCAGGTAAATGTTGGCACTGCTGCGACAATATCAATTAAGCTACTGCCTGCTGCAAGCCAGTTGCAGCAAGTTATCGTTATCGGTTACGGTACGCAGAGAAAAGTTGACAATACAGGTTCAGTAGCCAGTGTAAAAGGGTCTGATGTTGCCAAAGAGGCGTCTCAAAATGCTCTGGCTTCATTACAAGGCAAGGTGGCAGGTGTAAACATTATCAACAGCGGCTCACCTGGTGCATCCCCGCAGGTAACTATCCGCGGTTTAGGATCTATCGAAGGTAGCACCAGCCCGCTTTACGTTGTGGACGGTGTATGGTATGACGATATCACATTCCTGAACACTGCCGACATTGAAAATATTACTGTACTTAAGGATGCATCGAGTACTGCCATTTATGGTGTAAGGGCGGCTAACGGTGTAATCGTTATAACCACTAAGCGCGGAG
>DATHLW010000279.1:0-3136 GCA_035487675.1 Mucilaginibacter sp.
ATTTCCTCACGATGAGACTCATATTGTGCAGGCAGTTTTAAAGAGCCACCCAATTCTTCAACAGGCTCGTCAACTGAAAAGCCAGGGTTATCAGTAGCTATTTCAAATAACACACCGCCCGGTTCACGGAAATATAACGAATAGAAATAGTTGCGATCTATCTTCTCGGTGATATTTAAACCCATATTCACGATCTTTTCACGGTATTGCATTAATACTTCTTCATTTTCAACCCGGAAAGCCACGTGGTGTACCGAACCTCCGGCTACATGACCTGCTATTTCAGCAGGAACTTCAACCAGGTCAACAATGGCAGCAACATCAACAGCATCGGTCACAAAGCGGTACCTGTTTACATGTTGTTCCAGCAATTTATAACCAAAAATATCAGTCAGTATTTTTGCCGTAGCATCTATTTTGTTGGAAGTGATAGTGATATGATGGAAACCGCGTGTTGCTTTAGTAGAGTCAACCTCAGTCGTAGTCCATGGCTCTCTTTTGTCTTCGTTTTTAGGTACTGTCAGCTCAATTTTTAAACCGTCGGGGTCAAGGAATGAAAGATATTGCTCACCAAATTTTTCGGCCGGTTTATTATAGATCACATTATTATCTTCAAAACGTTTTAACCAGAAATCCAGGCTGCCTTCAGGTACCGAATAACCTATTTCAGTTACCTGCCTTGCCCCTCTGCGACCGGTCTGTATCCCTTCCCACGGAAAAAAGGTTAATATAGTTCCGGGGGTACCTACTTTATCGCCATAATAAAAATGGTAAGTATGCGGGTCGTCAAAATTCACGGTCTTTTTAACCAGGCGCAATCCAAGTACGCGTGTATAGAAATCATAGTTCTTTTTAGCATTTCCTGCTATTGCAGTGATATGGTGTATGCCTTTTATTGTATTATTCATCTTAGAGTTCCTTTAAATTTTTTGTTTGTGATTATACATCAAAGTTACCTCTAAAACCAGCTATGTACACTTAATGTAGGTTAAGAAATAAGGCACCCTGTTATTATTTTCCTGCCTTATAAGCTCAATACTTTTCTTATTTTCGGAACCAAAGAAAATGGCCCACGATAAGTACAATGGAGCAGAAATTTACGGAGAATACAACCTATAAAAATCTCAAGCCTGAGGATATCGAGGGCAGCGAACGTACTTTTGAGGATTGCCAGTTTATCAATTGTGACCTCTCCTATGCTAATCTCTCACACGTTACTTTTATCAATTGTGTGATGGATACCTGCAACCTGTCACTTATCAAAATCACACAAACAGGTTTGCAGGGGATTATTTTTAAGGATTGTAAAATAACGGGAGTTAATTTTGGTGAGAGTAGTAACTTCTCACTCGAAGTAAGCTTTACCAAATGTGTTCTGGATTACACGGTATGGCATAAAAAGAAATTGAAGGGAACTGTATTCAATGATTGTTCATTTGAAGAAGCCGATTTTAGTGAAACTGATTTCACCAATGCCATATTTGAAAAGTGTAATATGAACCGGGCCATATTTAACCGGACAATACTAAAAGGTGCTGATCTGAGAACTGCCTACAATTTTAACATCGACCCCGAAAATAATACCATTAACAAAGCGAAGTTCAGCGCTGATGCTTTAAATGGCCTGCTTTTAAAATATAACCTGGTAATTGAATAACCTGCATGGACGAACACATTATACCTTTCAGTAGTAATAAACTGATGAAAGTAAAGCAAATACAAAAAGACTATTACCGGGTTAGCCTTGATCATTCATTTATCGGGTATATACGTAAAGTTGGCGGCGGCTGGCAACTGGAAGAATATTCAAAAGCTGAGCTGACCGCCGAAAATGTTCAGCTTATTGGTGATCAGATCGATCAGTTGCGATGGCAGTTGACACAATTCTATTGAATTTTTGATACGAAAAAGCCCCATAGTTTGCTATGGGACTTTAGGTTAATCCTCGCTATCAGGATAGTTTCGTTTACGTATCGCTCGTTTCTTGAGTTCTTCAACCGTAATGGTGATCATACGGCCTACGGGTTTATCCCCCCGGTAAGTGATCACTCTCAGCATGTAAGCATCTTTAGGTACAAGTAAAGGAGCAGTATATTTTGGATAAAATTGGTCGGGAAACGAATTGTCGAAGGTATAACGAATGTCAAGCCCCTTAACCTCCGTAGCCAATTCTACTTCTATTTTTGAAGTATCTGCACCGGTTTTCGCGGTAAATATCGGGTCGTACACACTTGGTGCATATTTAGTCTCAGCAACATTAAACCTGTCAAAATGCTTTTCAACCCTGCTGGCGAAATCATCGAAATTACGTACAGATTTGGGCGACCAAACAGCTTCTGCAATAGCGCAAGCACGTGGCCAGGTCATATATTCAAGATGACGGGTATTGTAAACCTGTTCGGTCCATAAGTTTGCCTGTCCGCCAATGATCAGTTTGGAATCAACACTATCCGGAGCCGGATCAAACTGGTAAGCCTTGCTTAAACGCAATGTAGAGTAAACACGCGGCTCAATTGCCGGATCTCCATTCATATAATCGAGGTAAGCAAAAGTAGTAGGACTCATTACTACTTCGTGACCCATTTTTGCTGCCTGGATACCACCCTTCATACCTCTCCAGCTCATTACGATCGCATCAGGCGCTAAGCCACCTTCCAATATTTCATCCCAACCTAAAAACTTCTTGCCTTTTGATTCTACTATCTTTTCAACCCGTTTTTCAAAATAGCTTTGTACTTCCTCCTGTGTTTTCAGGTTTTCTTTTTGCATTAAAGCTTTTATAGCATCGCTTTGCTCCCAGAAGTTTTTAGCACACTCGTCACCACCCATGTGTATATAACCGAATGGAAATAATTGGGCTACTTCAGTCAGCACCTTGTCCAAAAACTCATAAACTTTCTCATTTGCCGGACATAAAGTATTATCAATGCCTGCTTTGATACCCTCTTTGGTAAAATTCATAAAGTGCTCGCCAGACCTTACCTGGTATTTATCAGCACCAGGAGTGCATGATAATTCAGGATAAGCTACTACAGCCGCCAAACTATGTCCTGGTACATCGATCTCTGGAAGAATATCTACAAATCTTGCCTTAGCATATTGTACAATTTCTTTTATATCCTTTTGTGTGTAAAAG
>DATHLW010000280.1:0-4130 GCA_035487675.1 Mucilaginibacter sp.
AAACCCTTTCAGCAGAAAGTTATGCTGCGCAGCTTCCAGATCATCATTTAATTTAACAGAACTTTGCTGCAGATTGTTTAGTGATGTTCTCACTTGTTCGGCGCCTTTGGGATCGTTTAATAATACGCCAATAGCATTATCTGTAGTTGTCAGCTTTTTACTTGCCGTGTTCAGATTTTCCGTAAGCTGGCTGGCACTGGCAACTGTTTTCTGCAATTGGGCTACGGATGCCTGTATCTTATTAAACGTAACTGTGTCGGTTAGTATCTTATCTGCAAGGCCACCTTTTGTATTTATTTTTTTGCTGAAGTTATCAAGCTGAACAGCCATACGTGCTGCACTTTGGGTGGTCGCATCAAGGTTCTTTACAGCATTGCGGAATTGTACACCCATGGTGCTGTCTGCTAATAAAGCGCCCACGGTTCCTTTGCCCTGGAGTATTTTGTGACTTAATTCTTTGAAGTCTTTGGTTATTGAAAGCAGGTTTTCATTGTTTTGCTGCAGCGTTTTTAGCATGTCATCGGTAGAGGCTACTCTTTCAGTCTTTAACATATCGCCATCCTGAACAACAGGTGCCTGCGGACTTCCACCTTCTATTACAATGATCTTATTACCAATCAAGCCATCTGACCCTATCTTAACCTCTGCATCATGGTGTAGATATGGCTGGGAAGCTTCATCAATTCTCATTTTTACGTCTACTTTTGATGGCCCCGAAAAGCTCACTTCGCTTATTGTACCAACTTTAACACCCGAGAACCATACGTTGTTCCCTTTTTTCAATCCGGCAACATCATCAAATACCGCGCTGATATGTATGCTTTTGTTAAAGGTTTTTTGTGCACTTCCTAAAGTAAGTACACCAACTATGAATACAACGAGGCCAAGGGCTAAAAATATCCCGACTATAATTGCTTTCCTGTTTTCTGTTCCGTCCATATGTTATGGCTAAATAGCTTATTGTATAAAGTTATATTCAAAAAATGGTTTTACACGATCATCATTGGTATTAAATACTTCCTCAAAGGAGCCGGTACGCTGAAACTGACCGTCCAGCAACATGGCTATCCTGTCGCCTGTGCTTTTGGCGCAGGTTAAATCGTGTGTAATAATGATCGATGAGGTATGGAATTTTTGCTGCACCTCATTGATCAGGTCGTTGATCTCGATACAAGTAATCGGGTCCAGGCCAGCGGTCGGTTCGTCATACAACATCACCTCCGGGTTTAGTATCAAAGTACGTGCTATGCCGATACGTTTGCGCTGTCCCCCTGATAGTTCCGACGGCATCTGATTAATAGTATGTGAAAGGCCTACTGCATCCAGTACAGTTTCAACAGAAGTATTAATTTCCTTACGGGTTATGCTTTTTCGGTTCCTCACCAACGGAAACTCCAGGTTTTTACGGACCGTCATACTATCGTATAAGGCGCTATTCTGAAATGAAAAACCTATCCTTACCCTTAAATCCTGTAATTCTTTTTCAGTTATCGTACTCAGGTCACAACCTAAAACGCTTACATCACCTTTGTCGGCCTTCAGCAAACCTGATATGATCTTGATCAGTACTGATTTTCCTGTGCCTGAACGGCCAAGTACTACAAGGTTTTCCCCCTGGTAAAGGTCCATGTCAATGCCACGAAGTACCTCGAAATCACCAAAGGATTTTTCCAACCCCCTGATGGTGATCACAGCGTCTTTGTAGTCAATATTTGCTTTTCCTTTTTCCATGTATAAAACTTAGCGGAACCAGCCTGCTATTTGTACGATCAGTATTTCTTCAACAAATACCAAAAACATAGCGGTTACAACAGCGCCGTTTGCCGCTTTGCCCACACCTTCTGTTCCCTTGGTAGAATTGTAACCCTGGTAGCAGCCCACTATCCCTATTGTAAAGCCGAAAACAATGGCTTTGGCCAAAGATGCGACAAAATCAACAAACGTAAGCGGTTCAAAAACCTGCTCCCAAAAAGTGGTGTAACTGGTCCCTTCATTTACCGCAACATTTAAGTAACCGCCAAGCAGGGCTACAAACCCTGTATAAGTGGCCAATATGGGTATGGTAATCGTCGTGGCCAGCACCCTGGTACATACAAGGTATTTAAAAGGCTTGGTACCCGATACTTCCATAGCATCGATCTGTTCAGTAACCCGCATTGAGCCTAATTCGGCACCTATACTCGATCCTACTTTTCCGGCAGCGATAAGTGCGGTTATCAACGGCGCCAGCGCCCGCATAATTGCTATAGATACCAATGATGGCAGCCAGGATTGTGCCCCGAATGTCAGTAATGATGGGCGGGCTTGCTTTGTGAAAATTAAGCCGGTAATAAACCCGGTTAGGGTAATCAGCGGAAATGATCGTACACCGGTTTCGTAGCATTGGCGCATTATCTCCTTGAATTCAAAAGGGGGTACAAATGCCTGCCTGAAAAAGCGAAGTATAAAATTGTTGATGTTATATAATGAAACAAAGGCATTTGATAACCGCGTCTTAAATGACGGGCCTTTTTGCGCAGCCGGTGCAGGTGACTTGTCTATGGTACTCATTAACGGGGCAAAGGTATTATTTATGAAGATACTAATGATGCTGTCGTTACAAAAACTTACGGATCAGGGCATAAAAATGATTTTTTGCAAACAAAGAAACATCTTTTGATAAGCTCAAAGGCGTCGGAAATAATTTCATTATTACTTTGAAACCATGTTTGGTAACAAGTTTTCACCGCACCGAACAGCAATTATACATCAGATTAATTGTTATTCTGACGCAATTTATCTATGTTTATGTTAAATTTATATTATATCAGTTTCAACCAGTACACCTATACTTTTTGAATTATGACCAATAATGTAATGAGGGAAATTACCCCTTTGACGCCAAGTGATTGCTTCACAATTTTTTCAAGAGTTAAACAAAAATTTGATTTCCCATTACATTATCACGAAGAATATGAATTAAATCTGATCCTGAACGCAAAGGGGTCTAAAAGGGTAATCGGCGGGCATATTGAGGTAATAGATGATATGGAGCTGGTGCTTATCGGCCCAAACCTGTATCATGCCTGGTTCACGCACCAATGTCAAAGCGACGAAATTACTGAGGTGACCATTCAGTTTCATAAAGATCTTTTTGATGACAGGTTTCTGAAAAGAAACCAGTTGAGCTTTATAAAAAGTATGCTGGAACGATCTCAACGGGGTATTTTGTTTTCACATGAAACGATAGCCGGGCTTAAAGACCGCCTGCTTTCACTGGATAAAAAGACGGGGTTTGATTCGGTGCTGGAGTTGCTTTCTATTCTACACGATTTGTCCATTTCCCGCAATATGCGCACACTTTCCGATCCCAGTTTTACCAATGAGAAGTTTAACTACAATAGTAGGCGGATCGAAAAAGTGTTCGAGTATATGAACAATAATTATAACAGGCAGGTATCGCTGGCTGAGGTATCACGCATTGCCAATATGCCCGAAGCATCCTTTAGCCGTTTTATAAAGAAGCGCACAGGTAAAACCTTTATTGACAGCCTGAACGAGATACGGCTTGGCCATGCTTCCCGTATGTTGATCGATACAACAAATACGGTGGCCGAGATCGCTTACAAATGCGGGTTCAACAATATCTCCAACTTTAACAGAATTTTCAAACGCAAAAAATTCTGTATCCCAAAAGAGTTCCGGGAAACCTATGCTGGTAATAGGGTTTTTATTTGAGGGGCTACGCCCTGAGATTAGAGATTAGTTGCCATCCTGCAAAACTTAATCTCTAATCAACTAATCTTTAATCTCTAAAGACCACAAAACGTTAAAATAGTATTAGGGAAGGGTTATTTACATGCCTATTTTAGATAATGCCAATTATATCGCAATTTGACAGGCGGCAATTTTCAAATTGTCGCATCTTCAAATCTTCAAATTAAAACAGTGAGATTATCAGCAATAGATATCGCGATTGGATAATGATTGCGGCTTATGGTACGGGTATGAACCGACTGAAAAGCATTTACGAAAAAGAAAAACACTGATGGGTGCAACTGAGGCGATGGTCGGTTTTTTTAATACATGGCAGATAACGGGTAATGAAAAATACGTTGATATCTCCATTGCGAACTGGGATTTTGTAAAAG
>DATHLW010000281.1:0-5705 GCA_035487675.1 Mucilaginibacter sp.
AGGATCAATCCTTTAGGAATAACCGGGTAAATAACGATAGAGCAAAATATACCATAATTCTCGCGAAGGTCTTTGGTCAGGGAAGTGGCTTCATACAGATCTCCTTCTAAAAACACGGGGGTAACCATCGTATTGGTAACACCGATATTAAAACCGCGTTCTTTTAAGCCGGTTTGTAATTGGTTGGCTATCTTCCAAAGCTTTTCGCGCAATTCAGGCTGCGATTTTAATAACTCAAACCGCTTCTTAAGACCTAATACCATTGGCATTGGTAATGCCTTGGCAAATATCTGCGAACGCATATTGTAACGCAGGTAGTCAATCACTTCTTTATCACCGGCTACAAACGCACCAATACCTGCCATTGATTTGGCAAAAGTGGCAAAGTAAACATCAACGCCTTCAATACAATCCTGTTCTTCATGAGTTCCCGCACCGGTTTTACCCATGGTACCAAAGCCATGCGCATCATCCACCAGCAACCGGAAGTTAAATTTCTTTTTTAGTTCGACTACTTCCTTCAGCTTACCCTGCGCACCCGACATTCCGAAAACACCTTCAGTGATCAATAGGATACCTCCGCCGGTTTGTTCAGCTAAACGGGTTGCACGCTCCAGTTGCTTTTCGCAGCTTTCCATATCATTATGCTGATATACAAATCGCTTACCCATATGCATGCGTAAGCCGTCGATAATACAAGCATGAGATTCCGCATCATAAACAATTACGTCGTTACGGTCAACCAATGAATCTATAATAGATACCATACCCTGGTAACCATAGTTGAGCAAAAATGCATCATCCTTGCCTACAAATTCAGCCAGGTTGTTTTCTAATTCCTCATGGTGAACAGAATTGCCCGACATCATGCGGGCGCCCATAGGGTAAGCCATTCCAAAATCAGCGGCTGCCTTTGCATCAGCTTTCCTTACTTCGGGATGATTAGCTAACCCAAGGTAATTATTAAGGCTCCAAACCAAGTGTTCCTTGCCATTAAACTGCATGTGCGGGCCAATCTCTCCCTCTAATTTGGGATATGAAAAATAACCGTGTGACCATTTTTGGTGTTGACCCAACGGGCCACCCATTGTCTTCGATATCTTGTCAAATAGATCCAATGTACTGATGCTTTTATTAATAATATGCAAATATAGGCTTTAAATGCGCCTTAGCCAAAGCTATAACTTTTTATAATAGCTTATAACGCTCAAACCTGTACTTAAGTTATTACCAGTTTGTACCAATTTACTTACAAACCAGGTAAAATAAAAGGGGCACAAATGAATGTACCCCTTTAGTATTTATATGTTGTAGAAGGTTGACATGTTTAATCTACATTATCATGCAGAAATGAATTATTGTTCCTAATCTCAGTCTTCCCTTCATCATCCGACAACAACGAGAATCTTGAAACCTGGCTTTCATCCGACGGTGGCGTCTGCTGCAAAGCGATCTCCTTGCGTTTATAAGCTGGCACATTTTCCAGCTCCTGGATGTTACCGGCACGTAATTTCATGCTCAGATCTTTCAGGCGCATGATACGCTCACGGGATTTACGGAGTTGATCTTCGATGCTCTCGTCAGTTTTATGATCATCCGCACCAACGATAGGTTCCGGTTCTGGCTCCGGTTCAGGAATTGGTTCTGGTCTAACCGGCTCAAAATTCATTACCGAATCAGCGATCTTAAATGTAAACTCCTCCTGCACTTCCGGTTCGGCGGAAGCAGGTTCTTCCGGAGTCAGATCGTATTTTATAAATACAGGCTGCTCTTCTGGTTTTGCGAACAGATCAAATAAGCCCGCCTGTTTTTGTTCTTCTTTTACTGTCTTGATATAAGGCTCGCTTGAAACTTCCGCCTTAACCTGGTTGATAAACTCATTTACAACTGGTTTTACCAACTCCGCATCCGGCATCAGCATAGATACTACTTTTTTGCTGCTCTGCTCTTTCTCACGCTCATCCCTGGTTTGGAAACCTGTAGCAATGATGGTTACCGAAAGCTTGTCACCTAATGCCTCATCCTTGCAATTACCCCATATCAGGTCGGCAGCTAAACCGGCCTCTTCCTGTATAAAATCGGTGATCACAGATACTTCATCCATAGTTACTTCCTTATCACCCGAGCTAATATTTAACAGGATATATCTTGCACCTTCAATTTCATTATCTTTTAACAGTGGAGACAATAACGCGCCTTCCACAGCTTTTAATGCGCGATTCTCGCCTTCAGCAGTTGAACTACCCATGATGGATACACCGCTGTCCTTCATCACGGTACGCACGTCCTTAAAATCAACGTTGATATAACCGGGCAAAGTAATGATCTCAGCGATACCTTTAGCGGCAGTAGTCAATATATTGTCAGCCTGTGCAAATGCCGAACCTAAGGTCAGGTTTCCAAAAATCTGGCGCAGCCTGTCATTAGAGATCACTAAAAACGAATCGACATATTTCTTCAGCTCTTCCAAACCTTCTTCAGCCTGCATCTTACGGCGCTTGCCTTCGAAAGAGAATGGCGTGGTAATGATACCCACGGTTAAGATATCCAATTCGCGGGCAGCTTTTGCAATAATCGGGCTTGCGCCTGTACCTGTACCACCACCCATACCTGCAGTAATAAACAACATCTTGGTATTAGTACCCAGCATCTGTTTAATATCGTCGATATTTTCAATAGCCGAGTTTTTACCAACTTCAGGTATCGAGCCTGCACCCATACCTTCGGTTAAACTGGCACCTAATTGAACTTTGTTGGGGATAGGGCTTAATTCTAAAGCCTGTGCATCGGTATTGCAAATTATGAAATCAACACCAGTAATACCTTGCTTGTACATGTGGTTTACCGCATTGCCACCGCCGCCGCCAACACCAATAACCTTGATGATGGACGATTTTTCTTTTAACATCTCAAACTGCATATTCCTTGTTTTCAGCTAAATGTGAATAACGAATTATTTTATTTACCCATTGTAATATTATCACTTTTTCAACAGAGTTTTTCCACAATTGTCAATATTGTGGAAAAGTAGCCCATTGTTAATAAATAATTATTTCAGAAAGTCCTCATCCTTAATATCGTCTTTTATAAACTTCTTGCCCGTCTCTAATATTTTACTCAGCAAACCAAATTTCCGATCGTCGGTGTACTTGGCTTTCTCGGTCTTAACTTCAACATTAAGAGGTACATCGTTGTACTCCATTTTTTGTATACCCTTGATCAGCAAGCCAATACCTGTTGCAAAGGTTGGGCTCTGCAATTCTTCATATATGTTTTTTGGGAGTGTTTCGTTCTTGGCTAAATGCTCGTTTGGATAACCTACACGGCAATCCAGCCCGGTTACATACTCTACCAATTGTGGTAAATGTTTTAACTGCGCACCGCCACCTGTTATAACGATACCCGCTATCAGTTTTTTCTCATACCCGGATGATTTGATCTCGTAATACACATGCTCTACGATCTCTTCCATACGGGCCTGGATCACGTAGGCAAGGTTTTTAACAGATATTTCCTTTGGTTCACGGCCGCGTAATCCCGGAACGCATACGATCTCGTTCTCTTTATTCTCCTCAGCCAGTGCCGAACCAAAGCGCACCTTTAATTGCTCGGCGATGTTACGCATTACAGAACAGCCTTCACGTATATCTTCGGTCACACTGTTACCACCAAAAGGAATAACAGCTGTGTGGCGAATAATACCTTCGTGGAAGATAGCCACATCGGTTGTGCCACCGCCAATATCTACCAATACTACGCCTGCCTCCTTTTCTTCATCGCTTAACACCGATTCAGATGAAGCCAACGGCTCCAATATCAGTTCCTGGCTTTCGAGGGTAGCTTTATTGACACACTTCACAATATTTTTGATAGCAGTAACCTGTCCCGATATGATATGGAAATTGGCTTCCAAACGCACGCCTGCCATGCCGATCGGGTCTTTAATTCCCGGCTCATTGTCCACTGTAAATTCCTGCGGCAATACGTGGATGATCTCCTCACCCGGAGGCATTACCAGGTTGTACATGTCTTCTACCAGTTTGTCTATATCCTTACGGCTGATCTCGGTATGCAGATCCTTACGGGTGATTAGTCCGCGATGCTGCAGGCTCTTGATATGCTGACCGGCAATCCCAACGTTTACCACACGTATCTCGACGTTGGACTGCGTACCTGCTACATCAACAGCGATCGTAATACCCTGAACAGTTTTATCTATGTTCGATACCATGCCACGGGTCACACCGGCCGACTCGGCTTTACCAATACCCAATACCTCGATCTTACCGTTTTTGCTGCGGCGGCCAACAATAGCACATATTTTTGTAGTCCCGATGTCCAATCCTACTACAATTGGCGAACTTTTTTCGTGTGTCGAACTCTTGTCCATAATTAATTAGTTGTTTGTGAATGTATCTTTACCCATTTTTAATGAATCCGCTTTGGCCACCGCCTTCAGCGAATCCTTCTTGAAATTATCGCTTTTTACCCCCACTACTTGGTTGGCAAATTTGATGTTAATGATTTTGTATCTGTCCCAACCCACCTGCGGCAAAGCCTGCTTATAAAATACCAGCAGGTTATGAAACTTATTCTCCAGCGAGTCGGCATTGCCGAGTAATATCCTGTTGGTTCCAACTCTTGGTATCAGCTCAATCTCGTGATTTGCGTTCACGAACAACTGTGCAATCTGCGCGGTCCAAAATGAATCCTTATTGATGAACTGAACTGTTTTATAAAGCTGCTTAGCAATGTCGGTATGCAAAGTATCCAGCTTACCGCCATAGGCCTCATCGATGTATCCATTTGCAGCCAGTACTTTTGCCGTAAAGTTTGACGACATCGGTATCTTCAAACCATTCTGATCGATATAAAAATCCTGGCCTGCCTGGTTCATTACTCTTATCACCGGCTGGCGCTGACTGATCTCTACCTTGATGACGCCATCCATATCTGCATACACCTTTGCCGATTCGATAAAAGGATTAGCTTTTAAGCGGTTCTCGAGGTTATGCAGGTTGATGCTTTCCATATTGCGGCCGATCAACTGATGCTTGTGCACTTTTAAAATATTGTCAACCTCTTCCTTATCTATAAAATACTGGTTACCGGGAATGTAAATCCTAACCTCCTTGCAAAACACTCCTGATTTTTTAAATTCAATAAAACTCATCAGCGCAACCAGTCCACCCAGGCTTATTACCCAGGCAGAACCAATTAAAATGCGTTTCCAGATGCGTTTCTTAAACATTTTCCAAAGCTTTTTTTAAAGGTTGAACCAACTGATCGATATCACCTGCGCCTACTGTTAAAAGTAATTCAGGTTTTTCAATCCGCACAAGATCAACGGCTTCTTGTTTTCCACATTTCCGTTTATTCAACATTTGCATCTTGCTGAGAATCATGTCGGAAGTAACTCCTTCTATCGGCAATTCCCGCGCAGGATAAATATCCAGCATGATCAGCTCATCACTCATATCCAGCACCTCAGCGAAGCCATCGGCAAAATCGCGGGTGCGGGTATATAAATGCGGCTGAAAAATTGTTGTGAGTTTTTTGTTGGGATACAACTTTTTGACCGAAGTAATAGCCGCACGCAGTTCTTCCGGGTGGTGCGCGTAATCGTCTATATAAATATGTTCTTTGTCCCTTACAATATACTCAAACCGGCGTTTTACCCCTTTAAAAGAGGCCAGCGCTTTTTT
>DATHLW010000282.1:0-3526 GCA_035487675.1 Mucilaginibacter sp.
ATCGTAAATTTAAGATCTATTCGGGCTTCAGCCCTAAAATGTATTTGAGGCTCACACGTTTGCAGAATGCCTTAAAACAATATGGTCACGATAAAACCTTAACCCAAATTGCTTACGAATGCGGGTATTATGACCAGTCGCATTTTATTCATGATGTGAAAGCATTTACCGGCTATCATCCGGGGTTTTATTTTTCGGGCAACGCGGAGGGGACTGAATACAGAAATATTTAACGTGTCTTGTTTTTACAATTTTGTTGTTGACTAACTGCCCATCTTTGATAAAAATAAATTGCCATGAAAAATCTGAATATCCCAGAAGGTTATCAAACAATAATGCCTTACCTGATAGTTGAAAATGCTGCTGAGTTTTTCAACTTTACAAAAAATGTATTCGGCGCCGAAGAAAAACACAAGACTATGCGTACTGAAACGTTGATTATGCACGCCGAAATAAGTATTGGCGGAAGTGTAATCATGTTTGCTGATGCCACACCTGAACATCCGAAACAAACGGCGGGATTGTTTACATATGTAGATAATTGTGATGCCGTTTATCAAAAGGGTTTGGCAAATGGCGCAACGACCGTTATGGAACCTGCTGATCAAAGCTATGGCCGCAGCGCAGGTATACGCGATCCTTTTGGGAATACATGGTGGCTTACAACTGCCTGATTTCGAATTTCGAATGTTCAATTTCGAAATTGTAAATCCGAAATTCGAAATCCCAATGATTTTACACAGCTTTAACACTATTACCATAAATTGCTGTTAAACTTGCACCAGTGAAACTATCGCGCGCATATCTGCTTATGAACTGGTATTGACAGCGGGCGATAGTTTCATTACCATTTAGCAAGAGAGAAACCACATCAATGAAGATCGGAATAGTATGCTACCCCACTTTTGGCGGTAGCGGGGTTGTTGCAACTGAACTGGGCAAGGCCCTCGCAGATAACGGTCACCAGGTCCATTTTGTGACCTATAACCAACCTGCACGACTCGATTTCTTTTCAGAGAACCTTTTTTATCACGAGGTTGCTGTATCCAAATACCCGCTTTTTGAATACCCACCCTATGAGCTGGCTTTAGCCAGCCGCCTGGTAGACGTGGTACGTTTTGAAAAGCTCGACATCCTGCATGTACATTACGCCATCCCGCACGCTTCGGCTGCATTTATGGCCAAGCAGATATTGATGACCTACGGCATTTATATCCCTGTGGTTACCACCCTGCATGGTACCGATATCACCCTTGTGGGTAAAGACAGGACCTATCAGCCTGTAGTTACCTTCTCCATTAATAAATCGGACGGGGTTACAGCAGTATCCGAACATTTGCGCAAAGATACGTTCGAGTTTTTTGAGATCGAGAACGAGATCAGGGTGATCCCAAACTTTATAGACCTGACCCGTTTCAGCTTAAAGGCAAAAGATCACTTTAAAAAAGCAATAGCCCCTGCAGGTGAAAAAATATTGATCCACACATCCAACTTCCGCAAGGTAAAGCGCACGCTGGATGTGATCCAGATTTTTGCCAAAGTAAATGAGAAAATACCATCTAAGCTTTTAATGGTAGGTGATGGCGGCGAACGTTCAGAATGTGAGCAACTGGCCCGTGACCTGGGTGTGAGCGATAATGTCCGTTTCTTAGGTAAACAAGATGCCATAGAGGAAATATTATCGGTATCCGACCTGTTTCTGATGCCATCACAATCAGAAAGCTTTGGCCTGGCAGCGTTGGAAGCTATGGCCTGTAAAGTGCCTGTAGTAAGCTCTAATGCCGGTGGCCTGCCTGAATTGAATATAGACGGCGTTACCGGATTCCTAAAAGAGATTGGCGATGTTGATGGAATGGCTGAAAGCGCTATCTACATTTTAGAAGATGAAGCACGCCTGAAAACATTCAAGGAAAACTCACTGGCCCGCGCAAAAGAATTCGATCTTTCGATCATACTACCAATCTATGAGAATTATTACGCTGAAGTAATAGAGAAAAGCAAAGCACAAGTATTGTAAGGTAAAAAGGTGAAAGGATAAAGGTATTATTTTACCTACCTTTGGCCTTTCACCTTTTCGCTTTAACATTCTATTCGGCAGACGTAAATTTCAGGCACACCGGATTACCTACGTCTATCCGGTAACGTGTAAGGGCTAATACTCCGGTAGCCTCGTCGATCTTGAATACCAAAATATTATCACTGTCCTGGTTTGCTGCTAACAGGAATTTACCTGTTGGATCGATGGCAAAATCGCGCGGGTTTTTACCATAGGTCAATTGGCGCTGGACAAAAGTCAGTCGCCCGGTTTCCTGGTTGATGGCATAAACAAGAATAGCACTTGCATCAAGACGGTCTGTTGCGTAAAGGAACCTTCCGCTCGGGGAAATATGAATAGCGGCGGCTCCATTGGTGCCTTTAAACTCTGCAGGCAGCATTTCAATCGTTTGCAGCTCTTTGGGGTTGCCTCCGTTAAAATCATAAACATTAATAGCGCTGCCCATTTCCTGCAATAGGTACAAATATTTCTTATCCGGCGAAAAAACCAGGTGGCGGGGCCCATTACCGGGTTTTACACTTATAGATGCCGGTGCTGATGGGCTTAATGGTTGTGGATTAGATGAATGATAGCGGTAAATATTCAACTTGTCTGTCCCCAGATCCGTAAATAGCATATATTTCTCATTTGGCGAAAAATAAGCGATGTGCACATGCGGTGCTTTCTGACGGCTGGTATCAGGGCCTTTGCCCTCATCCTTTATCACCTGCGATGGCGGCTGTAATGAACCGTCCTTATTGATCGGCAATACCGCCAGGCTTCCGCTTGAATAATTGGCTACAAAAACATTTTTGCGGTCTTCATCTACAGAAATATAGCACGGGTCGGCACCTGCGGATGGTTGCTTATTTAAAAGCGTGAGTTTACCTTCATTGGGTTCAAAAGTAAATGAGCTTACTCCACCGTCCTTACCATCCTCATTCACAGCATAAACATATTTCCCATTTTTAGAAACGCATAAATAACTTGGGTTGCTTATGCCTTCTATTTGGCTCAAATAGGCCAGTTTACCTGTTTCAACATAAAAACGGTAAACCATTATACCCTTGCTTTTCCCTTTAGTATAAGTACCTATCAGCAGATCATAAGTAGACGGTGTCTTGTCTTTTTTCTGCGCATAAGTAAGCACCGGAAATAACAAGGCGATAATTAAAAGAAGTTTCTTCATAATTGAGGATGGTTAATACACGCAAGTTAGTAATTAAGGCGGAAAGGTAAAAGGTGAAAGGCAAAAGATGAAGCATACGCATCGCCTTAAAAAGAAAAAGGTGAAAGATATAAAACCTTTCACCTTTTGCCTTTCAGCGTTAACCTTATATCAGGTGCTTTAGCTGTATTACTTCCTTTTCTTCCAGATAGCGCCAGCGTCCGCGCGGCAAGTCCTTCTTGGTCAGGTTGGCGTATACTGCCCTGTCCAGCTTTACTACCTCGTAGCCTAAATATTCAAATATGCGGCGCACTATACGGTTT
>DATHLW010000283.1:0-8036 GCA_035487675.1 Mucilaginibacter sp.
ATAAAAAAGCATCCAGAGTTGTGGTCTGAATGCTCCAAAATTTGAATATGCTCAAAATAAGCTGATTGATTATCAATAATCGTCGTCTTCGTCGTAGCCTTCAAACGACTCGTATCTTCCGAGATCATCCATAGGCATATCGAAATCCTCGTCATCCTCATCATCTATAATCCTTTTTTTCGCAGGTAAATCTGTTGATTTCCCATCCGGTTTTTTCGCGGCCGAACTTTTGGAGGCGGTCGTTTTTTTAACTGGTTTTTTTGGCGTTTCCATTACGACGATTTATTTAAGAAATAATAATCAAGTTAAATTTTAATCAGTTTAAATGCAAATCAATATCTGTTTTAATGGTTGCATTGCTATCTCAAAAATAATTAAAATCATTTTCAAAGAAAATACATTTAAAAATTATTCTGCTTGTTCTCCTATTGAAGTGGAGCTATCTGTAAACTCTTTTATTTGTGGCAATTCACCCAGGTCATTTATACCGAAGTAGTCCATAAATTGTTGGCTTGTACTGTATAAAATGGGTCTGCCCACCGTTTCCGATTTCCCAACAATAGTGATCAGCTCTTTTTCCAATAATTTTTGAATAGAGTATTCGCTGTTCACACCCCGTATCTGCTCTATCTCCAGCTTGGTTACCGATTGCTTGTAGGCGATGATAGCCAAAGTCTCTAAAGCGGCAGGGCTCAGTTTCTTTTTTGAGCGCTGCAACTGCAATAGACTGATCACAGGATGGTACTTCTTTTTGGTGAGGAATTGATAACCATTAGAAATGTGAACCAACTCAATAGCAAGGTTATCGTCCTGGTATTTTTTCTGGATATTGTTGAGGCAAAGCACCACCTCGTCTTTAGAGAAATCTCTTTCAAATGCAGACTGAAGGCAATACAGGATTTCTTCGATACGAATACTTTGTTCGGAAGAAAAGACGAGCGCTTCGATATATAATTCAGGATTCTCCATTTAATATGCTACAAATTTTCAAGCATCCAAATATGCAAAAAGATATGTTTAATGCTAATCATTAACACAGTAGAAACTTGTTTAAGAGATACTCACAATTGGGGAAAATATTTGTGACTAATTGAAGATTGAGGAAAAATATGCAAACGTACACGGCAAAAAATTCCACACTCAATTAATATTTAAATCAAAGGTTAAGTACATTTATAGCAAAAAGCATACTTTTTAAAACGTGGCACAACATTTGGCTTATATTATGCGACCCCCACAAAGGGCTGTTTTTCATAGGTAGATGTAGAGGCCGGAAACTGCGAGAGTAACCGGCCTTTCTTTTTTCCCGGAACCCGGGAAAAAGAACCAGGAGTCAAGAATCAAGGTTCAGGAAGTCCCAGTTTTTTACCACGAAACAATAAATACGAAATAAGGACTAGTCTTGATTCTTGACTCCTGGCTCTTGACTCTTTGCTCTCCTGTCAATAATTAATCACCTGCTCTTCGATTTGAGCAGGAACTTCGCGCCACTCATATTTTTGAGTACGTAGCTGAGGCTCAAAGCCAGCTTCCCTGATAGAATCCTGGATACCCTTTGCAGTAAAACGATGCGGCGCACCTGCGGCAGATACTACATTTTCTTCGATCATGATGGAGCCGAAGTCGTTTGCGCCGGCATGTAAGCATATTTGCGCTACCTGTTTGCCTACAGTAAGCCACGATGCCTGGATATTTTTGATATTTGGTAACATGATGCGGCTTAAGGCGATCATGCGGATATATTCATCGCCCGAAACATTATTGGTAATGCCACGCACTTTACGCAGCAAAGTACCGTCATCCTGGAAGGGCCATGGAATAAAGGCGATAAAACCATAATGGCCTTCGGGTTTTTCAGCCTGTACCTCGCGAATCCAAACCAAGTGCTCAAAACGTTCCTCGATGGTTTCCACGTGGCCGAACATCATGGTTGCAGAGCTTGGCAGATTTAATTTATGTGCGGCTCGCATTACATCCAGCCATTCTTTACCACCGCATTTACCTTTTGAGATCAGACGGCGTACACGGTCGTTCAATATCTCGGCACCGGCGCCCGGTAACGAATCCAATCCCGCTGCTTTTAATTCACGCAAAACGTCGATATGGCTCATGCCTTCCAGTTTAGACACGTGAGCGATCTCCGGAGGGCCTAACGAGTGTAGTTTTAACGTTGGATATAATTCTTTTAGCTGTTTAAAAAGATCAGCATAAAATTTCAGGCCTAACTCGGGGTGGTGACCGCCTTGCAATAATAACTGGTCGCCTCCATATCGAAAGGTTTCCTCTATCTTTTGCTTGTAGGTCTCTATATCCGTGATATAGCTGTCTTCATGACCTGGTCTGCGGAAAAAGTTACAGAACTTGCAGTTAGCGATGCAAACATTAGTGGTATTCACATTGCGGTCGATCTGCCAGGTAACCTTGCCATGTGGCACCTGCTTTTTGCGCAGCTCATTGGCTACATACATTAATTCGGTAGTAGGAGCGTGGTGATAAAGGTGTACACCTTCCTCCATGCTCAGGAAATCAAAATTCAACGCGCGTTGCAGCAAATCGGCTGTATTCATGGTAGCAAAGATACGACACGATTAAAGAATTTAAAAGATTGACAGGATAAGTACGCGATTAAAGAATTAAAAAGATAATTCTATTACAATTATTTTTGAACCTTTAAATTTTTTGATCATGTTAATCTGATAAATCCGTTAATCGTGTTTTACTTTCCCCTTATCCAGCCTCAATACTTTATCTATGCTATCTGGTATCTCATGCTGGTAATGTGTCACATAAATCAGGGTCACATTGCTCAATTCGCAAATGGTATCTACCAGCATTTTAAAATGCAGCTGCTGATGCATGTCCATCCCCTGGCAGGGCTCATCAAATATTAACAGTGTTGGGTTTTTGATCAATGCACGTGCTAACAGGCAAAGGCGCTGCGCACTGGCAGGGATATTTTTTAATAAGACCCGTGCAAAGCGGTCAATCTCCAATGCTTTCATCCAGCGTAAGGCAATAGCTGATTTTTTAGGGTCACTGGGCCGAAATAGCCCCATCGTATCATAAAACCCAGATTCTATCACCTGCAGACAACTGTTATCTGTCGGGAAATATTGATATAATTCGGGTGATACAAAGCCTGTTTTGCTTTTAATATCCCAGATGCTTTCACCTGTGCCTCGTTTGCGATCGAACAAAATAATATCATTGGCATAAGCCTGCGGGTTATCCCCATTTATCAAACTTAATAATGTTGATTTGCCTGCGCCATTTGGGCCCAGCAATGCCCAATGTTCACCTTGTTTTATTTGCCAATCAACATTTTTCAAGATTTCTTTATCGCTATAAGTGATATTCACGTTATTCATGCTGACTATCCATTCGTAATCTGGAATCACGTTAGTGTTTAGCAAGGCAGTAAGTTCCTCTATGTCGAGTTTGCCTTTATCTGCCTGACTAAAAGATGAAGCATCAAAGTCTTTAGCAGATGTTTGCTGCGCGATCATCCCGTTTTTCAATACGGCAACATGGGTAATTGAAGCAGGTATCTCAAAGGGGGAAGTTGCCATAACGACTGTTATGCCTGATGCGATAATATCAGCAATGATCGAATTAAATTCTGCCCGTGTTTGCACATCAAGTCCGGCAAGCGGATTATCCAGCATTAATAAGACCGGGTTTTTAATTAGTGCAGCGGCAATAAGTAATCGTTTTGTTTCGCCGTTGGATAATTTTATTAGCTGCTTTGTTTTTAAAATATCAAGATTAAGTCTTTGCAACACTTTGGGCAGATCCCAATACCCCGGAGCATCTGCAAACGGCTTAATGGTGTTTAAATATTCCTCAACAGTTAAGGCATCTTCTGAATCAGACGAATTATAACGCTGCTGGTAATAAAAATCGCTTGTGTTTGACAGGTTGCGGAAATGGTGTTTGGATTCAACAAAACCAATCAACCTATGAAAAGTAAGGTGCGCATCACTTGAGTGTTGCTCTTTTAGGTAATCCTCATGAAAATAATACCTAATAGTACCGGCCGACAAATGGAACTTGCCGGCTATGATCTGCAATAATGCGCTTTTACCTGACCCGCTTTCACCGATTAGTGCCCAGTTTTCGCCTTTGTTAATTGCAAAGTTTAAATCAGTAAAAACAGTGATATTACCTAATTTAAGTATGGCATTATTGATAGATAGTAAAAGTGTATTCATGATGTAAATGTATCGGGGCCAATTTAAGGATTTGGGTTGATTAAGTTAATCACAGCCAACAAACCAAAACAAGCTTGCTTTGTAGTAGGTAATGTCTTATCTAAAAAATCTATTTATGAAAAAGTTAAACTTGTTATTGCTCGTGGCGGCGCTATTTGCCCTGAGCAGTTGCTCAGTTATTGCCGGTATATTTAAAGCTGGGGTAGCCGTTGGTGTGATTGTGGTTGTTGTAGTGATCGCGATCATTATCTGGATCATCTCGTTATTCACAAAAAAGTAACCAAACAAAAAGCGCTCCATGGTAAACCAGGAGCGCTTTCTTTAAAACTAAAAAGAATTATTTCTTTTTAGTAGTGTCTTTTTTCATTTTGCTAGTGTCAGCCATCTTCATTTTGCTGGTATCAGCTTTCTTTGAAGTGTCAGTAGCCATTTTCGCTGAATCAGCCATCTTAGCTGAGTCAGCCATCTTAGCAGAATCAGCAGAACCTGATCCGCCTTTACCTTTACAAGCAACAGCAGAAACAGCGATAGCTAAAGCTAAGAAACCGATTTTGAATGAATTTTTCATTTTTAGTTTTTAAATAAGTGATTAATAGTTTTGCTTATTAATACCATTAATAAAAAAAGGTAACCCATAATTTTTTAAAAAAATCAAGGATTACCTTCAAAAAGTGTAAAAAACTAAAAATCAGTACGAAAACTAAAATGAATTAGTACCGTCAGAAATTATTTCTTTTTAGTAGTGTCTTTTTTTGCAGTGTCAACAGCAGCTTTCTTAGTAGTGTCAGCAGCTTTCTTTGAAGTATCTACAGCAGTTTTAGCAGAATCAGCAGTTTTAGCAGAATCAGCAGTAGAAGCAGATGAGCTACCTTTGCAAGCGGCAGCAGAAACAGCGATAGCAAGGGCTAAGAAACCAATTTTGAATGAATTTTTCATGTTAAAGTTTGTTTAATGTTTTGCATTAATACTCCAATTTCAAAAAGGTAACCCAGGAATTTACAAAAATTTAACATTTTTTCTATGTGATCGGTAGAGTATGCCTTTTATCCATGAAAAAGGGCAGCCCCTTGCATGAGCCACCCCCAAACTATAACACCTATTTAATTGGTTGCTATTTTTTTACGCTGTCTTTCTTTACCGCATCAGTCTCAACCTTTTTAGCTGTATCAATTGTTTTTTGTGTGGTATCAATTGCTGTTTTGTTTGAATCTACAGGTGTGTTTTCCTGTTTGCCTTTTGGTGGATCGCAAGCCACAACTGAAATACCAATAATTAATGTCAGGATGCCGGATTTGAATAAGTTTTTCATATCTAAAAATGTTTAAAGTTTTGCATTGATACAGTAAAATTTAGAAAGGTAACCCGGCAAAAAAATATATAAAAAAGGCAGTCCAAAAATGGGTTACCTTTCGACTGCATGTGGAATTAATGCTCAGATCGGGGTTTTCAGTTCGCATCCTTTTTAATTATACCTGTGGAAGTTTTCATTTTATTGATGTTGTATACACGACGGCAGTTTTGTACAATCAACTATCGTGGTTGTATCGGTAGTGCTGGTTTAAACAGTACCTTTACCGGCCGCGAATGGGCAGGCAATTAATTTACTATGCTCAATTTGCTGATGTTTTTCATGTTGAAATTTGTTTTTTAAAATGGTTAAATTAAAAATGGTATTTTGAACGCAAGCAGGTAATCGTAATACTTTTAATTTTGCTTTTAAATAATTTGAAATAAATGGGTTACAATTTCGCTTAAATAGTATTAATAGTGAGTACAGAATCAAAAAGTTCAACACCGACCGACAGCGAGATTGTTTTTGGGATACTTAATAACTCGGAAAATGCGATAAAAAGGCTGTACGTGGCCTATTTTCCGATGGTGATGCAATTGATATTAAATAACAATGGTACACCGGATGATGCCAAGGATATTTACCAGGAGGCGATAATAGTTCTTTACAATAAGATTAAAAAGGGAGATTTTGAGCTGAACAGCAAGCTGAAGACATTTATTTATTCGGTTTGCAGGCGGTTGTGGCTTAAAAGACTTAGCCAGATGAACCGGTATGGGGGAGATATTCACGATTTCCAGGAACATCTGCCGGTTGAAGATGATATAGAGCAACAGGGGGAACGGGACATACAGTTTGGCAAAATGCAAAGCGCCCTGCAGTTATTGGGCGAACCTTGTAAAACTATAATTGAGGATTTTTATATCCATGACAGATCGATGCAGGAGATCTGCGAGAGTTTTGGTTATACCAATGCGGATAATGCCAAAACTCAAAAATATAAATGCCTGCAAAGGCTGAAGAAATTATTTTTTCAGCAAAAGTAAAGGAGCAAAGAAATGAGAGACGAGCAACTAATAGAAGCAATTGAACGCTACCTTGGCGGCGCTATGAGCGCAGACGAGCGTATAGCCTTTGAGCAGCTTCGCAAAGAGCATGCTGAAGTTGATACAAAAGTTATCGAGCATCAACAGTTTACTGGATTGCTAAAACAATATGGTGAACGTGTTGCCCTGGAAAAGCGTTTGAATGCTATTCACGAGGAAATTGATGTACATGCTATTGCCGAAGAAGTAACTGTTCACCCATCGTGGATAATACAACTATGGCGCGATCATCATTCAAAGATATCCGTAGCTGCATCCATAGCTATTTTTGCGGTTTTAGCCACGCTGTTTTTTACCGGGTATTTGAATAATAATAATTCGTATACTGAATTAGGCCGGAAGGTTGACCAATTGAACCAGAGTAATAAAAATATTATCAAGAGCATACAAAGCATCAGGTCGGCTCAAAGACAACTACCGAATGATAAATACCGCGGTACCGGATTTGCTATTACTTCAAACGGATTGATCGCAACGAGTTACCATGTTATCAGCGGGGCCGATTCAATATATGTACAGGATGCTTCGGGAAGATCGTTTAAGGCAAAAGCAATCTACAGTGACCCTCAAAGCGATGTGTCTATTCTAAAGGTGATCGATACTTCTTTTAAAAATTTAGGACAAGTTCCATATACCTTTAAGCATTCTGAAAGCGATTTGGCCGAAAGTGTGTTTACTTTTGGTTATCCGCAAGATTCAGGCGTTTTTGGTGAAGGCCGTGTTACTTCTTTAAACGGGCTTGGCAACGATACTTTAAATTATGAAATATCTGTTCCCATCAATCCAGGTAGCAGCGGTGCCCCATTATTGGATAGCAGGGGTAACATTATAGGCATAGTAAAAGCAAAAGAAACCCGGTTAGAAGGTGTACATTTTGCGTTAAAATCAGGCTACCTGTTAGATGCTATAAAGAATATTCCAACCGATTCTTTAACCAAAACGCCCGTTCTGAACACTCAAAATGAGTTAGCCAACTTAACCCGCCAGCAACAGGTTAAAAAACTGAAACCTTACGTGTTTATGGTGAAGGTTTATTAATGTGCAAATGCGTGGATGTGCAAATGATAAAATAAAAAAATGCTCTTCGGTTGAAGGGCATTTTTTATGTCTGAATTACTGATTACATGATTCCGCAGATTAAAACCATCTGCACATCCCCACATCTGCATATTTGCACATCCACGCATTTGCACATCAACGATCCACTTCCCCTAATACAAAGTCAATGGAACCGATAATAGCGATCAGGTCGGCTATCATGACATTTTTTGCGATTGCGGGTAAAACAGATAGATTACAAAAGCTGGGTCCGCGGGATTTTACCCTTAAAGGCATTTCTGACCTGGCGTCGTTGTGTATAAAATAGAACCCTAACTCGCCTTTGGCGCCCTCGCCGCGGATATAGAAGTCCTGCACTTTCGGGGTGAT
>DATHLW010000284.1:0-8912 GCA_035487675.1 Mucilaginibacter sp.
AGTCACGATTATCTTGGCTTTACCCAACCTGATATGGTTAAAAGCCTCCATAATGGCTGTGTTGGATGTTGCGCATGCCGATATGGGTGTATAGTTAACCCCCATAAACCCATTGCGGATAGAGATCATTCCCGAGGCCATATTAGTCAAAAACTTGGGTACAAAAAATGGGCTGAAACGCGGATGCCCATCGCCCAAAGCGTATTCAGTTACTTGTTGCTCAAATGTCTCCATGCCACCCTGGCCTGTTCCCCATATCACACCAACATCAAATGGGTCCATTGCTTTAAAATCAAACCCTGAATCTTTTATTGCCTCGTCTGTTGCGATCAGTGCGTATTGCGTAAAGGGGTCTGTTCTTTTTATTTCGGCCCGGTCAAGGTAGTCGGCTGCGTTAAAGTTTTTCAGTTCGCAGGCAAATTGTGTCCTGAACAGCGCCGGATCAAATTTTGTGATCCTCGCCGCTGCGCTTTTACCCGCTACAATATTTTGCCAGAACGTTTTTACATTATTACCCAATGGCGTTAATGCGCCCAACCCGGTTACCACTACCCTATTCAACATAGCTTATCAAAAATGAAATTTCGCGCAAATATAGCATTATAAATAATACCGATTGGTATCATATGTAATCCGTTTGTAAAAGGGCTTATTCCCCTGATATTTCATAAAACGGAAAATTTTCTATAACTTTATAACAGTAAGATATATACGCCTTTAACGACATATATCTATATTTCAATTATTACGCTGTACCGCTTTTCCCTAACTGATTTATCTTTTTCTGATATTAATTAGTATTAACCATCTAAACAAAGGGTTATGAAACTAAAACATAAAATCCGCGTTGGCTTTGGCTTGATTTTCATTACGAACCTTTTAGCAGGATCATTGTCCATATTTTACATCAATGAGCTCTCTGAAGGTGCTAAGGTCGTTCTCAAAAACAATTATGAAACTTTAAGTTTTGCCCGCGAGATGAGAACGGTACTGGATGACAATACTATTCCATTGAATGATGCGGCTAAATCGGCTTTTGATAAATCACTGGTAAAACAGGAACATAACGTAACCGAAAAGGGCGAAGATGCGGCCACTGCTTCGTTACGGAAAGATTTTAATCAGTTACAAAACCCTGCAACAAATTTATCTCAGCAACAAAACTCCGAACATGCTATTCGTGTTGACCTGCGTAATATTGAGCAACTAAACATGCAGGCCATAGTCCACAAAACTGATGCAGCACAGGAGTCGGTAAATAAGGCCACCATTATTTTAGGGCTGATCGGTTGTTTAACCTTCCTGGCGCTTTTCAGCTTTAGTGTTAATATCAGCGGCTATATCTCCGATCCGTTGATAGCCCTTTCTGATGGTTTAGATGAGGTTGGCCGAAAAAATTTCGATTACCGCCTGCATTTTACCAAAAGCGACGAATTTGCAGCAGTATCAGATGCCTTTAATGAGATGGCTGCTCATCTCAAGGTTCACGATCACAATAGCATCAGTGAAGTTCTTGCGCAAAAACAACGTGTAGAGGCGATAATTGAGCAGATGCACGATGCTGTTATTATCCTGAATGAAAAACAGGAGATACTGCATATTAATAAAGAAGCGCAAGACCTGCTGGATCTTCATGAACACAGAATGTGCGGGAAACCAGCACAGCAATTTGCGGCAAACAATCAACTTTTCAAAACGATACTCGATAGCGCGGATGAGCTAAGCTCATTAAAGATAAAACTCGGCGGAAAAGAATCCGTATTCCAGTTGGAGAATGTCAGGCTTTATATTCCTAATTTAGCCAGTATCAGGCCCGATGAAGTGAATATTGCCCGTGTACCTGTAGGCAGGATATATGTACTGCGTAACCTGACGGAGCTGCACGCAATCTGAAGATTTTACCCACTTTCTCCCTGATTTTAGCTACCGTGTACCTACATCTTTCTGATTTACCCCAGAGGGCAATGTCGTTAAACTAAGGGCTGGCCCCGTCGGGGTCCAAGCTCGGTAGCAGAAAAACAAATAGAAAGAAATACCGTGCCATCGGTACGGAACTTCGCGAGGTTGCGTACCGATGGCACGCTAAAACGTTTAATAAACTGGATTTCTACCGAGCTTTAGCTCCTATAGGAGCTGCTTTTCCTGAGAAATATAGATGTGGGTACACGGTAGCAGATTGGAGGGGGGAAAAAAATCAACCAATCAATGATCTCCAATCACTGATCTCTGTTCTCCAATCACTATATTTGAATTTTGCAAATCATCAGGTTATGGCAATTACATCACTGGAAGAATTTTACCAGCAAACTTCTGGCCTTATTCCCGAGGGGATAAATAAAGAGATCGGCCACTTTAATGTATTCAAAATAGATGATTTTATTCACAGGGAAGCAAAAAAAGGCATAATGCCTTACAACCGGAGAGCCTATTACAAGATCAGCATGATCCGTGGCCGTAACAAAGCCGAGTACGCGGATAAGGTGATCGATATTGAAAAAAACGCATTGTTGTTCGCCACACCTAAAATACCTTATAATTATGTGCCGCAGGACGATAACCAAGCCGGCTACTTTTGCATTTTTACGGATGAGTTTTTGATCCAATCCAAAAGCGGCGTTGTACTGGATGATCTGCCCATATTTCAGCCGGGCGGATATCCCGTTTTCCAGGTTTCGGATGAGGAAGCTGAAGAAATAACCGCGATATTAAAGAAGATGCACAAAGAACTTGAGTCAGATTATGCTTATAAATATGATCTGATCCGCAACTATGTGCTTGAACTTATCCATTACGGTCAAAAGCTTCAGCCGGCTACCTCCCTGTATCCTACTCATAATGCCTCGGCCCGTGTTTCATCTTTATTCATTGAGTTGCTGGAGCGGCAATTCCCTATTGAGTCGACTAACCAGAAACTTAGCCTGCGTACCGCAAAAGATTATGCCGACCGCCTGGCTGTACATGTAAATCATCTGAACAAGGTATTAAAAGAAAACACCGGTAAAACCACTACCGATATCATCAGCAGCCGCATTGTGCAGGAAGCCAAGATCCTGCTCAAACAAACTGACTGGAACATTTCGGAGATAGCCTACAGCCTGGGCTTTGAACAGGTGGCACATTTTTCCAACTTTTTCAGGAAACAGACCAAACTTGCGCCTGTAGCTTTCCGGTCATAACCTGCAATATTTGAATTTTGCAAACATTGGATTGAAGTTTGCAAACACCTGCCAAACATTTCGCGCTAATTTTGTTCTATCAAAACAATTAGAAAAAAGATGGAAACAACTAACAAAATAGCACTGGTAACCGGCGGCAGCCGCGGGCTGGGTAAAAACATGGCGCTTAGCCTTGCCAAAAAAGGCATTAATGTAATATTGACCTATAACAGCAAAAAAGACGAAGCAGAATCCGTAGTTGCCGAAATTGAAAAAAACGGTCAAAAGGCAGCAGCTTTACAATTAAACACAGGCGATGTAAAAAGCTTTGATGCATTCTTTGGGCAATTGAAAACCGTGCTGAAGGATACTTTTGGTACGGATCATTTCGACTTCCTGATCAATAATGCCGGTATGGGCCTTTACGGATCGCTATCTGAAATGAAGGAAGAAGATTTTGATGCATTGGTGAATGTACACTTTAAAGGCGTATTCTTCCTTACACAAAAAGCGCTGCCGCTGATCAATAACGGCGGGCGCATCATCAATCTGTCGAGCGGTTTGGCACGTTTCAGTTTGCCTGGTTATTCAGTTTATGCTTCCATGAAAGGTGCTATTGAAGTACTTAGCCGCTATATGGCTAAAGAACTTGGCGCACGCGGCATTGCAGTAAACGTTGTTGCACCCGGCGCTATCGCAACCGACTTTGGCGGGGGACATGTAAGGGACGATGAAAACGTAAATAAAATGGTTTCGGGCATGACTGCCCTGGGCCGCGCAGGTGTACCGGATGATATTGGCGGCGTTGTTGCTTTCCTGTGTACCGAAGATGCCCGCTGGATCAATGCACAACGTATTGAGGTATCGGGTGGGATGAATGTGTAATTCAAAGCTGATTTATATTTATTTTTGAAGGCAGGGTAATCATCCTGCTTTTTTATTGTAGAATGTCTTCTGAATTGTTTAGTTAATAGATCTATTTTACATATTTTGGTTTATTATTAAACCTAGCCATCCATTGAAATAATGAAATATTTATTATCCATTCTGATATTGCTGTTATCCTTAAACTCTTATAGCCAACAAGAGAAGTTATATGACAGCTTTGTACATGACTTTACAAATGCATTAGATAAAAGATTCACTGAAGAGGATCTTAATAAAATGTTCAGAAAATATGATGAAATCCTACCACCACATACAGGTACGACTCAACTTTCCGCTGCACTGAAAGGACATTCGATTTCAATATACCCCCTTTCAGGCTTTAAAAATCAAGCACTTTATATCAACAACATTAAGGACCTGCTAAATTCTCAAAATCCAAATCAAAGGATTTTAGCTTACCTTGTTATTGCATCTTCAGATGATACTTCCAAGGAAAATGTATTGCTCGAGAAAATAAAAAGTGAACATGCCAGAGGCAACCTGATCTGGTCGGGAATGGCTTTGCTTTATCTCGGGTGTAATCAAACTACTCCTCTTTTTGATTTTCTTGTAAAGAATGAGGATTTCGGAGATGCTCATATGCTCCCTTTGTACGTAATGCTTAACAAAGATTCACTACAACAAACCGCATATAATCGCATTAGCAGTAATAATATTAAAGCAAAAGTTTTGGCTGCACAAATATTATCTGTTACTCCACCCAATGCAAAGACTGAAGAATTATTAAAACAGGCTGTAAAAACCTGGGACATTAATATAAAAGGTTACGCCATCTATTCTATAAAAGAGTTGCAAATAGGCGATTTGCTGGAATCATTTAAGCCGCTCGTTGATAATCCAAAGACTCGTAATATTGCATTACAAGCCCTAGCCAACAGCCCTACAGAGACTGACAGGGGTTATTTATATGAATTAGTCAATAAACAGCAGGATACAATTCCTGAGGAACTTTTAAACTGCTTCTATAAGTCCAAAAATGAACAAAATGTTCAATATTGGCTCAAGTTACTTTACACAAAACCCATACATGCAAATTATCTTTTTTTTGTTTTCAATCAACCTTTAATTCATTCCAACATTATCTTATCGGATTTACAAAATGCTCTGACGAGCATAAAGAATCCTAAAATATTAGCTGAACTTGTCAGAGCGTTAGAGGGACGAATGGATGATAAATCACTCGACATAATGATCAACTTTCTAAATAACGAAGACTCAACTGTAAGGTACTGGACCGCAGAAACTTTAAAAGATAATTCATCACCCAAAGCAAAAACACCGCAAGTTGAGGCGCTAATCAATAAAGATTTGAAAGACGAATAAAACCATCAGTAGTTGCTTTTGTAACATTTTCTAACCTGCTCGATCTATAAATAAAGCCCGATTTTTAGCGATGAGTGATAAAAACAACAAATCTGAACGCTGGTTGTGGGGTATCACCATATTCCTTATGCTGATAGGCATTTTCATTGTTGTTCACAGACTCCTGTTTTTGAACGACTTGAATACACCCGGCAAATATGTTCCTAGTAAGTCACCTGTGCCTGATGATGGTTTTGCTAAACATCCACTTCTTACTCTTATTCACATCACTACCGGCTTACTATTTGTACTGCTGGCACCGCTGCAATTTGTAAAAAGATTGCGAAATGGCTATCCGAAAGTTCACCATTTCATGGGTTATATCGTGCTTGTCTCTGGTTTAATAATCGGTGTAACCGCTTTGTTTATGGGCGCCATAATGGCCATAGGCGGTATTACCGAAACGCTTGCGGTAACTGTATTCGGCGTGATATTTCTATTTTCATTACTAAAAGCCTATGTGCATATTCTGAGGAGAGAAATCACACAGCACCGTGAATGGATGATCCGTGTACTGGCTATTGGCCTTGCCGTATCTACAATCAGGCCCATTATGGGTGTATTTTTCGCGACCAGCCGGTTAACAGGTCTAACCGTACAGCAGTTTTTTGGCGTTGCGTTCTGGATCGCTTTTACTTTACATATCGTTGTCGCTGAATGGTGGATCAGGAAGACAAGGGAGAAAGCGGCAAAAAAAGTTGAAACGCTGTTGAAGGTGATCAAATAATCCCGATATATCCGATAATTCCCACCTAAAAATACCGTTAAAACACGGGGTCATTTTCCTATAACTAATCATTATTTTAGTACAAATAAATCCAATCGATATGGGCGTTATCATGCAAACTTTCTATTGGGATTGCCCCAAAGATCTGCCCCAGCAATTTCAGTGGTGGAATTTTCTGAAAGGCAAAATGGCCGGACTCAACCAGGTCGGGTTTACTGCCATCTGGTTACCACCCATCAATAAGGCCGCCGAACAAAATTCTATGGGCTACGATCCGTTTGATTATTACGATCTGGGCGAATTTGATCAAAAAGGCGGTAAGGAAACCTATTTCGGAAGCAAAGCCGACCTGGAGGCCCTGATCGCGGAAGCAAAAAAATACAACATCAATATTTATGCTGATATGGTATTGAACCACAACAGCGGCGGCGATGCGGAAGTTAATCCCAATGATAATGTGAGCCGCTGGACCAAATTTGATCCTGCCAGCAAAACCTTCCCGCGTAACTGGGAATGCTTCCACCCCTGCGAATATGAAACTACTGACCAAATGAGTTTTGGTGATATGCCCGATCTGTGCCACCGTAATCCGGATGTTTATACCTCATTACTGGAATATGGCAGATGGCTAATAGAAAAAATTGGCATAGATGGCTTCCGCTTTGATTTTGTAAAGGGGTATGGCACATGGATGGTCAGGGCGATAATGGAACTGCGCGGACTAAAAAACAAGGCCGATTTCAACCCGTTTGGTGTGGGGGAATGCTGGGACAGCGACCGGACTATATCGGATTGGCTGGAAGAAGCAAATGTCTGGAGCGATAATCCGGTCCACGCTTTCGATTTTCCGTTACGCTACCGCCTGAAGGATCTGTGCATGACCTTTGGTTTCAGCTTAAAAACATTGCTTGCAGGCGGCACATTACTAACCGATAATTTACAGGGTACATCGGTCACGTTTGTTGAAAATCATGACGTGGTACGCAACGATTCCATCATAAACGATAAGCTGCTCGCTTATTCATACATACTGACACATGAAGGCTACCCCTGTGTTTTTTGGCAGGATTATTTTAACTGGAACCTCGGTTTGGAAAATACACCGAATGGGATAGCCGCACTTGTGCGGGTACATGAAAATTATGCCGGCGGCACCACATCAGTATTATATGCGGATGACAACTTATATATTATACAGCGAAACGGCTGGGGGAGCCAACTGGGCCTGATCTATGTACTGAACAATACCGGAGCATGGAGCGGGACATGGGTGCAAACGCAGTGGAAAAACAAGTTATTCGACACCGGCGCCTGGTGGAGCAGCAGTACAACTGATGCCCCGCAGCAAAAACAAACCAATGCCGATGGCTGGTCCGATTTCTGGGCACCACCGAGGGGGTATACTGTTTATGTGCCTGTTTAAGCTCACGCATAAGGAATAGACAAAAAATCAATGTCCTTCTTTTTTCAAAAACAACCTTGCTGCTTCAAGTTCAGGCCTGCTTGAACCAGGCGCATTTGCTATTGCCGACAGTTGTCGATAGTGGGAATCTGTTTTTTTAAAATCATGCAATTTTTCAGCAGCTAATCCTGCGCCATATAGCCCGTTGAACCGGTTGGGGTGCCTTTTCAGGTCTGCCTCGTAGGCTTCCAGGGCTTTTCCTGGCTGGTTCATTTGCAGCAGTATATCGCCTAATAGCTCCCTTGCCGGGATTACTTCACCGGGTGTAACAGGGCTTTTTTCGGTTTTATCTTCCATATCGGCAGCAGCGGTCATCTTATTTAATGCTTCATCGTTTTTTCCTTCTTTAAAAAGTATCCATGCCTGTGCTGAATTGATCTGAATTTTTACCTGGTTGGCTTTATACAGGTCCTTTTGTTTTGTCAAGGTATCATAGATCGCCTCCAGGTTTTTTAATTCCGTCTTTGCTGAATCAATTTTACCAATATGAACAAAACCGAGAGCCCGGGTAAAATTGACAATTGCTTTTTCCCATGGGTACTTTCCCCACGGAAAATCAGCCGGGTGTAATTGGAGATGGGCTGCATCCGTCCACATCTTATTTTCGAGCACATAGCGGGAAGGGATAGCGGCAAAAGCATAGGCATCCTTAAAGTCCACCGGGTAAACCCGGTCAATGGTATTCAGGTAGTTGCATTGTTCCTTTGCGAGCTTATTTTCTCCTTTTTGTAAGTAGGCATATACAAGATAGTCCAAACCATGCAGCTCTTCATCCCAATTCCCTTTAATGCCCGCACCCTGGGCATAGCACCTGGCATAAGAAACAGAAATAAGGTTTGAACTAATGCACTCATCCCACAGCCCCAGCCTGGTAAAAATGTGCGAGGGCATATGCTGTGCGTGCGCCGACGATGGGGCGATAGAAGCATATTTTCGCGCCGCAGGCAGGGCCAATATTGCCAGTTCCGGATAATCGTATGTGTGAATAATATAATGTACTATTCCGGGATGATCGGGGTGGCCCGGGTATAAGGAGGTGAGGATAGCGCCCGCCTTTTTTTGATTGCTGTAAGATTGGTCGGCCGGATCTGCCGCTGCATCCAGCGCCAAAGCATAAAATATGGCGGCTTCCTTATCGTTTGGATTTTCCCGGTATGTTTTTTCCATCCCTTTTTCAAAGCGGACACTGCGGGTGTGGTGATCGGCTTTATCCCAATCTTTATAGAACGACGCCATGGCATCAATATAAGCGGATTCT
>DATHLW010000285.1:0-6206 GCA_035487675.1 Mucilaginibacter sp.
TGCCTATGACTATGCTATATTGATAAAGGACAGCTTTGCATCGGCTTATTTTAACAAGGGTAATGCCCTGGTTAACCTGGAAAAATATGCAGAGGCGATAGAAGTTTACCGCCAGACTTTTGAGTACGAGCAGCCTAATGCGGATACATATTGTGCTATAGGCGAATGCTATGAGAAACTGGAGCAGATGGATGATGCGCGGGCATTCTACAAAAAAGCGGTAAAAATGGATCCGAAACTTTCGGATGCCTGGTTTGGTATAGGGGTAACACTTGATTTTGAAGAGCGTTATTTTGAAGCATTGCACTTCTATAAAAAAGCCCTCGACCTCGATATAGCTAATGCTGACTACTGGTTTGCCATCGCAGACGCGGAATACAAGCTTGGCCATATGCCCGAAGCAGAGCATGCTTACGAAAAGGTGGTTGAGCTCAATCCGATAGACGTAGATGCCTGGCTGGATTATTCGTCCATTCTGTATGAGCAAAGCAGGCTTTCGGATGCTATTGAGGTAATGTCCCAGGCCATCAAAAATAACCCGGAGGCAGCTGAACTGTATTACCGTATGGTAGCTTACCTGTTTGCATCGGGCGATTATAAGGAAGCATTGAATTTCCTGGAACTTGCGTTAGCATCAGATCCTGAAAAACATTATATCTTGTTTGATTACCTGCCACAATTACAAAAAAATAAGGTGATACTGGATATTATCAACAGGTACTGTAAGTAAATGTGCAGATACGTGGATGTGCAGATGTGTAAATTGTTAGATACATAATGATTTATATGTCTGCATTTTTTATGCCATATCCAATTTAAAAGTAAAAAAGTCGCTTTTATACACTCATTTGCATATTTTCACATTCGCACATCTGCGAATCCACTTGCACATCCGCACATTTTTGTAGAACTTTGTGTCATTAGAACTTTTTGTTATAGTCTATAACTATATTAAATAACGATGAACTATCCTTTAAATAATATTCCCGAGCGTACTGTTAAACCCCGAAACAGTGGTATAACGATGGTAATGGATAAGGGGTTAAGTTTACGCCAGGTGGAAGATTTTATAGAGGTAGGCGGTCCGTATACGGACATTGTGAAGCTGGGTTGGGCTACATCATTTGTGACCCCAAACCTGGATGAAAAGTTGAAACTGTATCGTGATGCGGGCATCCCGGTATATTTTGGCGGTACATTGTTCGAAGCATTTATCATCCGCAACCAGTTTGAGGATTACCGCCGCATTTTGGACAAATACAAAATGGAGCACGTGGAAGTATCTGACGGTTCGATTGAAATTGAACACGAGGTAAAATGCGATTATATCCGCCAGCTGAGTGAGCAGGTGACGGTTATATCGGAAGTGGGCTCAAAAGATGTTACTAAGATATTCGCCCCTTATAAATGGATCAAGCTGATGAATGCCGAGATCGAGGCAGGATCATGGAAAGTGATAGCAGAGGCACGCGAAAGCGGCAACGTCGGTATCTACCGTGATTCGGGCGAAGTAAGGCAGGGATTAGTAGATGAAATACTGACCCAGATACCTGAGGAAACGATCATTTGGGAGGCGCCACAAAAGGCGCAGCAGGTTTGGTTTATTAAGTTGATCGGTGCAAATGTGAGCCTGGGCAATATAGCCCCTTCGGATGTAATACCTTTAGAAACCCTCCGTCTGGGCATCCGCAGCGATACCTTTGATCATTTTTTGAACCTATAAATACATTTTGCATGTGTTTACGGGCCTTCGGATAGGGATCTGGGGGCTTTTTTTGTTTTATAGCGATCGGTTTTAAACCCATTGCTATTGTTTAGTATATTCGGAGATTCAATCATGGCCGCATCTAAACTCATCAACCCAGAAATAGAAGATTTCTATGCCAATACTTCTGAAGAGGGCAGACTGCAATTGGGCCTTGGTCCGCTGGAGTTTGAGCGTAATAAAGAATTGATCAGCAAGTATCTGCCAAAAAAAGGAGTGATCATTGACGTTGGCGGCGGTCCGGGCATTTATTCGGAGTGGCTTGCCGGAATGGGGCATGTGGTGTATCTGATCGACCCGGTTGAAAAGCATATTAAACAAGCCAATAAACGCTCGTCGAAAGCAAAAAAGCCGTTCAAAAGTTTGCTGGGGGAGGCTCAGAAACTGGAGTTGGAAGACAATATCGCAGATGTAGTGATCTTGCACGGCCCTTTATATCACCTGCAATCAAAAGCGGATCGCATCAGGGCGATAACAGAAGCCAAAAGGGTGTTGAAGCCAAATGGCATAGCACTCGGCTTTGCTATTAATCACTCGGCATCCACCATCGCAGCTTTGCTGAACGGCTTCATTCATGCCCCGGAGATATTTGAAATGTGTAAACAGGAATTGACGAGCGGCATCCATACCCCACCTAAAAATATGCCGGGGGTACTGCCGTCGGCATACTTTCATCGGCCCAATGAATTAAAGGCCGAATTTGAAGAAGCGGGATTGGCTTACCTGGAAACCTACGCTGTTGAAGGGGTGATCTGGATGGATAAAAACTACTTTGAAACGCGATCCGACCCCAAAAAGAAAGAGAGAATAATAGAGCTGATGAAGATCACGGAGAAAGATCCTGCACTGCTTTCATTAAGTCCGCATATGATGATAGCGGGGAAGAAGGTATAACGAAAATCCGATTGTTTTTTGGCATAATTTAACCGACTCTCAACAAAATCTCATCCTTTCTCATTAATTTACTAATATTACAGCATGATAATGTCTCATATCTCAATACTCAAATCTCACATCTAAAAATGAAACATTACGGCCTTATCGGTTTTCCGCTTACTCATTCTTTTTCCAAGAAGTTCTTTACAGAGAAGTTTGAAAAAGAAAAGATCGAAGACACCCAATATGATCTTTTCCCGCTGGAGCATATTATGCATTTGCCCGCCTTATTGCGCAAGCACCCCGACCTCTGCGGCTTAAATGTGACGGTCCCGCATAAGATCAACGTACTTAAATACCTCGACTGGATAGAGCATGATGCCCATACTGCCGGTGCGGTAAATTGTATCAGAATAACAGCAGAAAGCCCGGTAACCGCAGCTTTTACTGGGGAAGTAGGGGTAAAAGGCCACGATTTCAGGTTGGAGGGCTTTAATACGGATATTTACGGGTTCGAGATGTCATTAAAGCCTTTGCTTAAACATCAGCATGACGAGGCATTGGTTTTAGGTGACGGCGGTGCTGCAAAAGCGGTTAAATGTGTGCTGGATAACCTCGGAATTAATTTTAAAGTAGTTACCCGCAAGCCTGCCCCGGGACATATTTTGTTTAGTGAATTAAAACCACATCATATTAAACAGCATAAGCTGATCATCAATACAACGCCTATCGGTATGACACCAAATGTAGATGAATGCCCCCCGATACCCTACGATGGAATCACCGATGATCATTTACTTTACGACCTGATCTATAATCCCGAACAAACCTTATTTTTGAAAAAAGGGGCTGAACAGGGCGCCGCTACAAAAAATGGATATGAAATGTTAGTATTGCAGGCTGAGAGATCCTGGGAAATATGGAATTCAAAAAAAATATATCCATGAAGAAATTAGTGTTTTTCCTGCCTGTTTTAATGCTTATGGCTGCTTGCAATGGTAACCATGATTATTCGCCAAAACCGCGCGGCTATTTCCGTATTGTTTTTCCTGAGAAGGCTTATCAGCAATTTAACGGCCCCTATCCTTTTACATTTATCTATCCAAAATATGCGGCGATAGAAAAGGATACCAATGTCGCTCCCGAAAAGAAGGATAAAAAACTGCTTAATATGAAATATCTGCTGAATATGCAGTTCCCGCAGTTTAATGGTACACTTCATCTGAGTTATGAGAGCATTACTTCAAAAAAGGTATTTGACGAGCTGACCGAAGATGCCCGCACTTTTGCATTTAAGCATACAGTAAAAGCAACCTCAATAGATCAGGCCATTATTCATAATGCCGATCGTAAAGTTTATGGCATATACTATACCATTGATGGCAACGCAGCATCGTCCATCCAATTTTTTATTACCGACAGCGCGAAAAATTACATGCGCGGGGCGCTGTACTTTAACAATACCCCACGCCTTGACTCGATACAACCGGTTTTGAAATTTGTAAAAAAGGATATAGACACGATGATCAAAACATTCAGATGGAAGTGATTTTGAATGCGGATTGCGGAAGGTGGAATGCGAAATTAATAGTTTAACACCTGGATTAAATCATTTCGCAATCGGCATTTCGCATTCTGACTTTAATTAACTTTGCACTATGTCTAAGATTCGCTCCTTTGTCAACAATCCTTACCAGGAGAATACCTATATTTTATTTGATGAAACCCTTGAATGTGTCATCATCGATCCGGGGATGTATACTGCTTCTGAACAAAATGCGGTGGTCAATTTCATCAGGGATAATCAGCTGAAGCCTGTTCTGTTACTCAACACACATTGCCATATCGATCATGTGCTGGGTAATAAATTTGTATTCGATCAGTATGGATTAAAACCTCAGTTTAATGAAGGCGAATCTTACATATTGGCTGCCGTTCCGGCTTATGCCCCTCAAATGGGTTTCAGGTATGAACCATCGCCTTTGCCGGACCACTTTCTGCCTGAATCAGGTACGGTTTCTTTTGGCAGCACCGAACTAAAATTGATATTCGCTCCCGGACATTCACCCGCACATCTTTGCTTCTATGACAAAGCGGTTAATATACTAGTAGGTGGAGATGTCTTATTCAGGGGAAGCATTGGGCGTACCGATCTGCCTGGTGGCAATTATGATCTGCTGATCAATAATATCAAGGAAAAGTTATTTACCCTGCCGGACGATTGCGTAGTTTATCCGGGACACGGCCCTGAGACCACGATCGGCTTCGAGAAAGAACACAATCCATTTTTTTAAGTAAGACGTTTGGCGTAGTTTTAACTCCGAATGAAACGTATAACGTAATACGTAAAACGTACAACCTGTTGAATACATCCATCTACATAGCCAAACGGTACCTTTTTTCGAGGAAGAAGATGCATGCCATCAATATTATCTCTGGGGTATCTATGCTCGGCGTATTTATTGGCAGTGCGGCGCTGGTAATAATTTTATCGGTATACAATGGCTTCGAAAAGGTTATTCTAAATCTTTACAGCAATTTTACACCCGAAATAAAAATAGAGCCTAAAGAAGGCAAAACATTCAATCCAAACACAGCTTATTTCAAAAACTTACATAACGATTCCAGGCTATTTTCTTATACCGAAGTATTGGAGGAAAAAGCATTGATCAGGTACGGACCCACCGGCCAGTATATCGGCACTGTAATGGGTGTAAGTGATGAATTTTTGAATAATAAACAATTAGACAGCACAGTAGAGAAGGGCTCTTTTACACTCAAAGATAAAGGGCATCCTTATGCGGTGATTGGTGTCACGGTACAAGGTAAATTGTCTGTCAATATCCACGACCAGCTTTCACCTTTGCAGATCTACTCACCACGTCGGGACGCCTCCAGTGGGGCAGACCCGTTAAGTGCATTTGAGGTCAGATACATTTATCCTTCGGGTATATTCAATATTCAGCAGGATTTTAATGGCCTCATCATCACACCGATCGGTTTTATGCGTGATCTGCTGAATGAACCTACCAACATTTCCGTCATCGACCTTAATTATAAAAAGGGTACCGACCTGCAATCTGTTCAGCGAGATATAAAGGATAAAATAGGCGATAAATTCACTATAAAAAACCGCTATGAGCAAAATGCTGATCTGTATAAAACTTTGAATTATGAGCGTTGGTTCATTTTCACAATCCTGGTGTTCGTGCTCATTATTGCGACTTTTAATATAATTGGCTCACTTACGATGCTTGTGATCGAAAAGCAAAAGGATATTGCTATCCTGACCAGTTTGGGTGCAGATAAACAATTGATACAGGGGATCTTCTTTTTTGAAGGGATGATGATTTCTTTTATTGGTTGTATTGTGGGTATGGTGGTCGGTTTAATATTCTGTATTTTACAGGAACAATTTGGCTTTATTAAATTTGGTGATAATTTGACAGCCATCGATGCTTATCCTATTGCCCTGAAATTTACCGACTTTATCCTGGTGTTTCTAACGGTGACAAGCATCGCGGCGATTGCCTCGGGAATTAGTGCACGATTAAGTATCAAAAGA
>DATHLW010000286.1:0-2823 GCA_035487675.1 Mucilaginibacter sp.
CGCAGCGTAACCTGTGGTAATGCACCGTACAGTTTTCAATGAGCTTTCAGCTTATTACATTACAATACCGTGAGGCACAATCATAAATTTCACGACCTTAGGCTGAAAGCTTAAATTAGGTAATAACGAGTTACGCTGCGCTAAACTCGCAGGAGCGGAGTTGATTTGTTTATTCAATGTATGACCCGCGGAAGCGGAGAGGTATGGATTTGTTTTTAAAGCCCGGTAAATTGAAATGTTTACCGGGCTTAATCCAATTCGGGTGTTGTTATTTATTATATTAATCCTTCACGTTCAATATAGCTGTTACCGGCTAACTTTCTGCTTTTTTCTCGCTAGCCATTGATCTACCGACAGCAGTCCTGGTCCTGAACACATCAGCGCAACAAGCGCTGCGATATACAGAAGGTTGATCTCGTAGCCCGGGGGCCCAAAAATGGGGCCACTTGCCGATAAGCCAATGGTCTTCACAGAACTATATCCAAATTTTAATTGTATGGTCATCATGGCCACCAGCATCGTACCAATCAAAGGTATGGCAGCAATAATAGTTATCGCGCCAATAAAAATGGCAATTCCGCCTAATACCTCAATAACAGGCACGACATACGCATTGACATGTGGTAGGGGGACACCAGTAAGTACCAATAGCTTTTCGAATCCAGCGGTTCCCCTGCTCAGTTTGGCCCAACCATGGGCCATAAAGCCAAAACCAACCGCTAAACGTAAAAATAAAGGAGTTAGTTGCTGATAATTTTTACCAGCTATAGAAAATATGTTGTTCTGCATCGTTTTAATTTTAATGAAATCTGAATAATGGATTAGTCGGCATTGATAACATGTACGAGTGCTTATCAACTCCGCTAAACCAAGACATTTTAATAGGTTGCTTAATAAGTTGCAATGAATAAAAGCGCTCAACAGCAACTTCAAAAGGGTGTTTTTTTTGAATAAAGATCAGATGCGAAGCACTTTATTTCTGAGATATAGGGAAACCTGGTTTGCGTTGATCACAGCAATGTCCTGATGACGAACGGCAATCTTATGTAGGTCATCAACACTCGCCCAAAAAATCAATAGAACAGCGGCTATAAAAGCCAATGAATTGATATTTGCAATATGTGCCAGAACCGGCGTTATTTTATCGGGACCGGACTCCTGGCAAATATGATAGGTAAATGTTTTTATTTCGCGGATCGTTTTATGCGGAACAGTTTGCGATGTGTGGCCTGGCGCAGAAAATAAGGCATCTCTCAAGGGGCAATAACCACAGGCCAAAAAAATAAGTATGAACAAAAAGATAGCAAATGGCTTAAAGAAATGGCGAACCTTTTCAAATACTGTCATACACAAATGTGCTTTAACTTGAGTGGACTTATTCTTTTCAAAGCTAAGGGATTTAGGGGAAAACGCTAACAGCACAATTTCAGATTTGTGTAAAATTATAACGGTTTCCTTAATGGGGATTGAGTAGCAATGGTCAACTAATTGTTCGATTTTGGGGTAAATAGAGGCTTTTTTTGTACCTTTAGCGATGTTAAATCTTCCCCCCGCAAGACGTCCGAAATTCAAAGAAGCATTACGTTTTTGGTTTAAACTTGGTTGGATTAGCTTTGGCGGAACCGCCGGACATATCGCCCTTATGCATGATTTTTTAGTGGATAAAAAGAAATGGATCAGCAACAGCCGTTTTTTTCACGCCCTCAGTCTCTGTATGTTATTGCCGGGGCCGGAAGCGCAGCAATTAGCCATTTATATTGGGCAGCAATTACATGGGAAAAAAGGAGGAACAGTCGCAGGAATACTGTTTGTACTGCCCTCGATGTTTATCCTGCTAGCCTTAAGTATCATCTACGTCTCCTATGGCAACCAGCCCTGGATCTATTCCTTATTTAACGGACTGAAGCCAGCAGTCATTGCCCTGATCATTGTCGCACTCTTTCGCGTAGGAAAAAAATCCTTGCAAAATCCGCTGCATTGCGCTATTGCAAGCCTTGCATTTATCTGTATTTTCTTTTTCAATATTTCTCTGCTATTGATCATTATCGGAACCATAATCATTGCCGTTCTTCTGCATTATATAAATCCGCGATCATTGCTTAGAGATCAGGACACCAGCGAACAGGAACTGGCCGATGAAAAGAGTTATTTCATCAACCAAATAGCTGCAGGCCAAAAAGAAAAGTTCAGCTGGAAAAATATCATTATTCAGCTTCTTGTCTTCGTTGTCATGTGGCTGTTGCCCTTTGTTTGCTGTTTGGTTTTTTTTCCTGATGTGTTATTTTGGAAAAAACTCATCACGTTTTTTACGCAAACTGCATTCTTTACATTTGGCGGGTCCTACACGGTTTTGCCCTATGTTGCTCAATTCGCTGTAGGGAAGTTTGCCTGGTTGTCTAAAATGCAAATGGTCGACGGTTTTGCATTAGCTGAAACAACTCCTGGCCCCTTAATTATCGTGGTTGGATTTGTGGGTTTTATGTCAGGCTTCAACCATTTTCATGAATCCATATTGATGGGTACGTTCGCATTACTGATGACTGTGTTTTATACATTCCTGCCCTGTTTCCTTTATATTTTTGCCGGTGGCCCCCTCATTGAAAAATCCCATGGAAGCAAGACTATGAGCTCGGTACTCAAACTGGTCTCAGCTGCAGTTGTGGGTGTAATTCTTAACCTGACGATCTATCTCGGTAAAGACGTTATATTTCCCGGCGGGGTTGCGATAGCAAATTTGGATCTTGTTTCATTGGTCTGGATACTGGTCTCACTAATCCTTTTAGTCCGACTTAGTCTCAATGCAATTTACCTGATATTCCTTAG
>DATHLW010000287.1:0-4060 GCA_035487675.1 Mucilaginibacter sp.
GGGTTTTTGCGCTGATACGGAAATAGCTGCCAGCAATAATGATGTGATCAGATAGAGTTGCTTTTTCATTGTGTTGATTGTTTTTTAAATGGTAATGAAGCGACTATGAGCAGGTGTTTTTTTTAGCTCATGATGGTTTCATGTTCATAATAATTTTAAGCAATACTATATTCACCAAATGGCAAGCTGAAAACTTTGGTATGAATAGCGGTTTAATATTCGCCAAAAACAGATATTTGTTATCCTGCAATAACAAAAAGGAGCGGTTTAGGTATCTATTGGCTTTATTAGTAACATAATTTATTGATGCTATTGACAGGATTTTACCTTTGCTTTATATGATTTCCATTAAGAAGAAAGACTGGATAGAGATATTGCTCCATATAGCATTCTGGATAGGGGTGTACTATACCTTAAGCTCGCTTACCAGCTCAACTGTTAAGCTGCAGATAAGCCGGGACGGCGCAGACGTGGAGAGGATTCAGGTGAATTCTATTAACCGTTCTTCGGGGTTCATGCTTATTTTCATGGGCCTGCTATTTTACGGGAATATATTATGGATATTTAAAAAAGCGCTCCGTTACAAAAAAATGCTGACGGGTATTGCTGCTGCCATCGGGTGGTTCATAGTTACCTTTAGTGCTAATTATTTTTTGATAGCGTCCAAATTGAACACTGACCTACCTTTACCGCCGGGACCAAAGCTTTTTTCTATGCGGCACAAGGGTGGAGGAGCCGTTACCATTGTTGAACATAAAACCGCATTTGTTGCCACCGGGAACTGGATGCATGCGCAGCTCAACATATTGCTTCTTTTCCTGGCAATTGCAATGCTTTCCATAGCCTATTTTTTTCTGAAAGAATGGGCGAGAACCGAACTGATGCGCAACCAACTGGAGGCGGTCCAATTGGATACCGAGGTTAAATTCCTCAAATCGCAGGTGAACCCGCATTTCCTCTTTAATACGCTGAACAACCTGTTCTCCATGGCGCAGAAGAAGGGCAACGATGATCTGGCCGATGGGATTTCAAAGCTGTCGGGGATGATGCGCTATATGATCTATGAGAGCAATGAAGAAACTGTGCCGTTGAAAAAGGAGATTGAATACCTGGAGAATTGTATCCTGCTCAACAGATTGCGCTATGCTGATAACGAAGTAAAAGTACTCTTCAATTACCCGGAACAAACGGAAGGTGTTTTCGTGGTACCGATGCTGTTTATTCCTTTTGTTGAAAATGCCTTTAAGCACGGGGTTATCATAGGCAAGTCGTCCGAAATAGATATTTCGATCTCGGTGATAAACAAGCAACTAATCTTCAACTGCGAGAATATTATCTACGGCATCAAAAAAATGGAAGATGAAAAGAGCGGCATCGGCCTTGAAAATGTAAAAAGAAGATTGGAATTAGTATATCCCGGAAAGTGCGAGCTATCTATAAAAAATGCTGATAACAAGTATATTGTCAATCTTGAAATTATTTTAGAATAATGAATTGCATAGCCATTGACGACGAGCCCAAAGCACTGGAAGTGATCGAAAGGTATTGCCAGAAAAGCGACCTGGTTGATCTGAAAGCGACATTCCGTGAACCTGTAAAAGCCATTGAGTTCCTCAACCGCGAAAAGATCGATCTTATTTTCCTCGACATCAATATGCCCGATATCAGTGGCATGCAATTGATACAAACACTTGCAGAAAAGCCCATGGTCATTTTCACCACGGCCTACAGCAGTCATGCAGTTGAAAGCTATAACCTGAATGCTATTGATTATTTACTGAAACCCATAACTTTTGAGCGGTTTTTAGCCGCAACTAACAAAGCCTTCAACCTGTTCCAGATAAAAAACAAGCAAAACGACAGGGATGACAATGCCGGTACAGTTTTTATAAAAAGTGGTTCACATACCTACCAGGTTAAGGTGAGCGATATACTTTATTTAGAAAAGGATGGTAACTATATCACCGTCTATCTGAAAGATAAACAAATACTGATCCGCGAAAACATGAGCGATATTTTTGATCTTGTTCCTCCGACGGAATTTGTCAGGATACACAAATCATTTGTTGTGGCTATAAAGCATATTACCATGATCGAAGTACACCAATTAATCATTAACGGAACAAAGATACCTATCGGAAGCACCTATCGCGACCCTTTAAGAGCCAGGTTAGGATTAAAATAAGTTGCAGTATCAGTGGCACCAGGTACTAAAACTGCCGCTGCCAGTGCTACTGCCCCTAAATAAGTCTATCCTTCATCACCAAAGTCTCCGCCATCATATCGTGAAGGCACTGTTGCTTTTTGTTAAAAAAACTGAGCAGGTATCCTATAACGGTGATCAGTGAGAATATTTTGAACAGGTTTCGGGCGATTGATCTGCCAGCGCTTATACGCCTGCCTTCAAGATCACATACCTTTATTTTAATTATCTGCTTACCATAGGTGGCTTGTTTGGCCGAACACTCCATCACCATGTGATAAATGATCTTTGTAAAAGGGGTTAGTGCAAGGATACTTAAACTGATAACTAATCTTTGGGTTTTATCTTCAACAAAAATCACGGAAATAAAGGCGAGGATAATAAATACCCCGCCAACAAAGAGCCAATCGAGCGCCGAGGCCATCCACCGCTGATCAAATCCGGCAAAATACTGGGGAACTACTGATCGTTTGCCAAAATGGAACAACTCCCTTAATTCGGCTATTTCATGCGCTTCCTTGTAATCATCCATGGAAGGGGTTTTCAAAAAATCGCCGGGTTTAACACCCATACTCTTTAATTGCTCCGCGCTAAAGGGTCCTTCGGGTTTGCCGTTGATGACGAGGATGTATTGATCTGCCATAAGCTACAAAACTAAGCAAACCCTAAATAAAATACTGTGAAATAACGAGTAGGTAATAAGTTTAAGATTTGCTAAGTTTATAACAGATATCACGTTGCTAATAAACTACTTATATCCATAGTTAAGATAATGTTTATAATGGCGGCGCTAATTGGGCTATAGGATATAAACGTATCAATCCTTTCAACCATGTCGGTAATCAAAGCATTTATCGTAGATGATGAATTCCAAAGCAGGAACCTCCTCATTAAAATGTTGCAACAATATTTTCCAGAGATCCGGGTGACAGGCCAGGCTGCCACGGTTGAAGAAGGATTGGAAGGGATACGAAAATATCAACCTAACATTGTTTTCCTTGATATTCAAATGAAAGGGGAAACAGGATTTGATCTGTTAAGCCGTTTACAAGAAATCAACTTTGCGCTCATTTTCACTACCGCATTCGATAAGTATGCCATTAAAGCTTTTCGTTTTAACGCGATAGACTATTTGCTAAAACCAATTGTGGCAGATGAATTAGTAGAAGCGGTAAATAAAGCGATCCAGAGAGGCCGTTCAGCACAATCTGCTTCAAAGATACAGGTGGAGCAATTGTACCAGGATATGAAAAACCCACAAAAAATACACGACAAAATTGCCATACCCACGGGCGAGGGTTTTATCGTTGTTCCGGTAAATGAAATTGTGTATTGCCATGCCGACAGCAATTACACCAGGTTTTATCTTAGTGATAAAAAATGCATTCTGTCTAGCTATACGTTAAAGCAGTATGACGAAATATTAACTTGCCAATCCTTTTTCAGGGCGCATCGTTCTTATCTTATTAATCTGGCACATGTAAAAATGTACCGAAGAGGTGAAGGGGGTGAAATTGTGATGAGCAACGGGCACGAAATAGAACTTTCACGCACACATAAAGATGAATTTATGCACCTTTTAAATGTAAGGTAGTGAAAACTTCACTTCTCCATACTCCTTTGAACTTTTTATACATCGCGGTGTTGCTGATGTTTGGTACCAGGCTTTATGCGCAGCAACACAGTTATAAAATTTACAATGTAAATGATGGCTTACCTAGTACCACAACAAATGGGGTGTACCAGGACAAGTATGGTTATTTATGGGTAGGCACCGCCGCAGGGCTTAGCCGCTTTGACGGGAGACAATTTGTAAACTATAGCATTGCAGATGGTCTACCATCTCTCGGTGCCGTT
>DATHLW010000288.1:0-3773 GCA_035487675.1 Mucilaginibacter sp.
AGTATTTAATCACTTCGTCCAGTACATCGATAGCTACGATCACCTGGTCTGAACATTGATCTTTTCCGCATACTTCCTTGCTTAAATCTTCAAGAAAACTTGGGTTGGTAATTGCCTGTGTACCAACAATTACCCTGTGAACACCCGCATCGATCAATTCCTTAACTTTCTCGATACTGCGGATACCGCCACCGTATTGTACCTTCATCTCCGTTTTACGGATCACATCAAAAAGATATTGCTGGTTACTAAAATCGTTTTTAGCGCCGTTCAGATCGATCACATGAATAAAATCGGTACCATGCGACTGGTATCTTTCGATCATTTCTTCGAGGGTAACATCATATTCAGTTACCTGTTCGTAATTACCCTCGCGCAGCCTTACCACCTTCTTGTTCAAAATATCTATCGCCGGAATTATATACATCTCTTTTATAAATTTGAAAAATTAGTTAGTAGTACTTCGCCAAACTTGCCTGACTTTTCCGGGTGAAATTGCACCGCAAAAAAATTATCCCTCCAAATTGATGCCGAAAATTTTATGCTATAAGTTGTCGAGGCCAATGTATATGCTTCGTTGAACTCAATAAAATATGAATGTACAAAGTAAAAATGTGATCCGTTTGGAATATTTTTAAACAATGGATTTTCTTTTTCGCTGTTTACCTGGTTCCAGCCGGTGTGCGGTACTTTATATTGAGCGCTATCGGCAAATCGTTTAGTTTGTATCGGAAACATATTCAGCATATTAGCATCACCCTCTTCAGAATGCGCAGTAAGCAGTTGCATGCCTACACAAATACCCAGTGTTGGTTTTTTTATCGCCTTTATTTTTTCCACCATACCGCTTTGCTGCAATTTGTTCATGGCAGCGCCGGCATGTCCTACACCGGGGATAATATAGTGGTCAAATTGGTCAAAATCTGCTTCACTGTGGACCATTCCATATTTTATTCCCAACCGGTCCAAAGCAGCGGTCAGTGAAAAAATATTTCCGGCACCGTATCTTATAATTCCTATCATTCTTTTTAGAATCAAGAGTTAAGAATCAAGAACTACGAGTCAAATAAATATCTTGACTCCTGACTCTTGAATCTTGGCCCTCGTTATAAAACCCCTTTAGTTGATGGTAGTACCATGTTATTTACATCACGCTTTACCGCCATTTTTATTGCTTTTGCGAAGGCTTTAAAAATCGCTTCTATCTTGTGATGTTCGTTTTGTCCTTCAGCTTTAATATTCAGGTTGCATTTAGCTGCATCTGAGAATGATTTAAAGAAATGATAAAACATCTCTGTTGGCATTTCTCCTATTTTCTCACGTCTGAATTCCGCATCCCATACCAGCCAGTTTCTTCCGCCAAAATCAATTGCTACCTGTGCAAGGCAGTCGTCCATTGGGAGGCAAAAGCCATATCGCTCAATTCCCCGCTTATCCCCAAGAGTTACAGCAAAAACCTCGCCTAATGCGATACCGGTATCCTCTATGGTATGATGTTCGTCAATATGCAGATCGCCTTTTGCCTCAATTTCCAGATCGATGTTGCCGTGCCTTGCTATCTGGTCTAGCATATGATCGAAGAAGTGCAAACCGGTAGATACCTTAGCTGTACCCTTACCGTCCAGATTGATCTTGATGTATATATCGGTTTCCTTGGTACTGCGTCTATGTTCTGCAACACGTTCACCCACCTTTAAAAACTCATATATCTTTTGCCAGTCGGTGGTTTCAAGGGCGATAGTACCTTCCAAAGCATCATGTTGTTCCTGTGTAAACTCTCCACTGCCTAAATGGGAGCCATCATTTAGCCAGATGGCTTTGGCCCCAAGATTTTTGGCTAATAAAATGTCGTTCTTGCGATCGCCGATGGTAAATGAGCCCTTCAGATCATATTGATCATTATCCAGGTATTGTGTCAGCAGGGCAGTGCCCGGCTTACGGGTAGGGGCATTGTCCGCAGGAAAAGTTTTGTCGATAGCAAAGTGGGAGAACTTTACACCTTCATTCTCGAAAGCTTTAACTACGAAGTTTTGTATCAAATGAAAGCTTTCTTCGGGATAAGATACCGTGCCGAGGCCGTCCTGATTGGTTACCATCACCAGCTCAAAATCCAGCTCCTTAGCAATTTTGGATAACCAGGGCAATGCGCCCGGATAAAACTCTAGCTTTGCAAACGAGTCGATTTGCTCATCAGCAGTTTCCAGTATGAGCGTGCCATCGCGGTCTATAAACAATATCTTTTTGGGTGCGCTCATTTATAGTTTTTTAAAGACTGTAACAAAATGTTGTTCTCCTCGGGCGTCCCCACAGTTATCCGCAAGCAACCTGCACAAAGATCTACTTTTGAACGATCACGAACAATGATGCCGTGTTGTACCAGGTAATTATAAATGTCTTTAGGATCGGTTGTTTTCACCAGGATAAAATTAGCATCCGAAGGGTAAATATCCAGCACAAAATCGTAATCTTTTAATTCAAGCACAAGTTTATCTCGTTGCACCAAAGTTTCTCTTATCCAGTTATTTACCTGGTCAATATTTTGCAAGGCTTTTAACGCTAATTGCTGTGAGGCATCATTTATATTATAAGGTGGTTTTACCTTATTCATCACCTCGATGATTTCTTCACTGGCAAAGGCCATGCCTACTCGAAGGCCGGCTAATCCCCATGCTTTTGATAAAGTTTGCAGCACCACCAGGTTAGCATATTCTGTCAGCTCCTGTATAAATGTTTTTTGCCGGCTAAAGTTAATATAAGCTTCATCCACCACAACTAAGCCGTTGAAATTGGCCAGAAGGGTTTCTACATCGTCCCGGTTCATTGAATTGCCTGTCGGGTTATTTGGGGAGCATACAAATATTAGCTTTGTATGGCTATCAATGGCTTCGGAAATGCCTTCAAGGTTCAACTGAAAGTCTGCAGTTAATGGTACTTTCTTTATTTTGATATCATTAATATTGGCCGATACCTCGTACATACCATAAGTTGGGGGCACAAGGATCATATTGTCTATGCCAGGGTTGCAGAACGCCCTGACCAATATATCAATGGCTTCATCGCTGCCATTTCCTAAAAAGATGTTCCGTGGTGGTACACCTTTGATCTCGCTCAGGCGTTTTTTTACCTGAAACTGTAAAGGATCGGGGTAACGGTTATAGTTCTGCTCCAATGGCGAACCGAACGCATTTTCGTTAGCGTCGAGATATACGCTGGCCTCTCCCTGGAACTCATCGCGTGCCGAAGAGTAAGGGGTGAGGTTTTTTATGTTTTCGCGTAATATATTATTGATATTAAACATTGTCTTATTTCATTCTAACACTCACTGCATTTTTGTGAGCTTGTAAACCTTCCAGTTCGGCTAAAATTTCAACTGTCTTGCCAATATTCTTAACCCCTTCGTTGCTTATATGCTGAAAGGTGATCTTTTTAACAAAAGAATCCACTGAAACGCCTGAATAGGATCTTGCATAAGCACTTGTGGGTAATGTATGGTTGGTCCCTGAAGCGTAATCTCCCGCACTTTCAGGTGTTAAGTTGCCTAAGAATACTGAACCTGCATTAATAATGTTGGCAGTTAGCATTTGCCAGTTTGCAGTTGCTAATATTAAATGTTCAGGGGCGTATTGATTGCTGAATTGTATTGCCTCATCCATGTCATTTACTACAACAATATATGAGTTATCTATTGCTTTGCTAGCTATAGTTGCACGCGGCAATACGGGCAATTGTTTTTCTAATTCAGCAATCGTTTTTTTGGCAAACTCTGCTGAAGA
>DATHLW010000289.1:0-8542 GCA_035487675.1 Mucilaginibacter sp.
TGGGTGCTGATAAATGGTGAAAAAGAAAGCGGCGTGACTACTTTCTTTTTAAAACATGATATAGATACCGGCCATATCTTATTTACCGAAAAGATTACGCTTACAGGCCATGAAACAGCAGGCGAACTGCACGATCGCCTGATGGATAAAGGTGCGGGGCTGCTTGTTAAAACTGTGAAAGCTATTGAAAGCGGCCGTTTCACAGAAAATCCACAAGAGCATTTGACAGAAGGAATCGAACTGAAACATGCACCCAAAATCTTCAAAGAAGATTGCAATATCAACTGGAACCAGCCAGCCGAAAAGGCCTATAATTTCATCAGGGGGCTTAGCCCGTACCCCACCGCTTACACTACCTTAAACGACAAAATGCTGAAGGTTTTTGGCGCAGAATATGAGTTGGCAGAAACAGGTGAAGCGCCTGGCGAGTTTTTCTCTGATAACCGTACATTTTTAAAAGTTTCCACAACAGATGGCTTCGTTAATTTAACAGATGTACAAATGGAGGGTAAAAAACGGATGGGCATCCATGAGTTTTTGAGGGGAGTGAGGTTGTAGAATTCCCCGCATCAATTTTACGTCATAAATCAATAATTTCCTGTCTGCAAATGAATTAAAATCTATTTTTGCGCGATGATGACAAACGGGCAATCCGCAAGAATAGGAAAATTAAGAGCTGAAATTGAACCCCTGCGCCTGCAACTAACAGGACACGATCTTTACAAAAACATCCGCACTATAGATGACCTTCATATTTTTATGGAGCATCATGTTTTTGCCGTGTGGGATTTTATGTCACTACTTAAATCTTTACAGCAAACCCTTACCTGTACTGATGTTCCCTGGATGCCAGTTGGCAATGCCAATACCCGCTATCTAATCAATGAGATTGTGTTGGGCGAGGAAAGTGATGTTGATGCTAACGGCAACCGCATCAGTCATTTTGAACTATACAGGGAAGCCATGCAGGAAGCCGGGTGCACTGCTAATGAAATCAACAACCTGTTTGCCGAACTTACAGGCGGCAAGAACATTGATGAAGCCCTCATCATAGCGGATATTCCACAAGCAGCACGTAAGTTTGTACAACATACATTTGATGTTATAGATACCCGCAAAGATTATCTGTGCGCTGCGGTATTCACCTTCGGGCGCGAAGACCTGATTCCCGGCATGTTCATCAGCATGGTAAAGGAGATCAGCCAGCAGCTTCCCGGCAAGGTCGATACGCTTTTGTATTATCTTGAACGTCATATAGAAGTAGATGGTGAACACCATTCACAACTGGCCTACCAAATGACTGCTGAATTGTGCGGTAATGATGATGCCAAATGGGAACTGGCTACTGATGCAGTAAAAGAATCACTTTCTGAACGTATTGGACTATGGGACGGTATATTAAAGGAAATACAGGTTACTATTTAATTTCATCAGAGCTTATTTAACTCTGTAATCAGCCCCTTGCTTAATTGGTTGAAATAACGTTTTACCCCGAAACCCATCACCCATTGTATACCTTTTGTGGCATTCGTCAGAAAAACCTCATCGGCTTCATATAATATGTCGGGGTTTATCTGTGCTTCGGTGAAAGGTATATTGCTTTGTTTAGCCAGTTTGATCACGACCTGTCTCATCACCCCTTCTACACAAGCCTCGCTTAAAGCAGGCGTATAAAGGTGACTCTTGTACCAAACAAATATGTTCGAACTGCTTGCCTCACATAAAAATCCATTCTGGTTGAGCAGGAAAGCGTCATCCAGCCTGTTTTGGGTCCTGAATATTCCCGCTAATACATAGATCAGTGAATTGCAGGTTTTTATGTTCGACAGGAAATTGGTTGGCTTGGCCACCTCAGTAAAAATATCCATGATCAGGCCCTTATCATTCAAAAAATATCTGGGTTCTTCTAAAGGCTGCAATTCAAGGCAGTAGCCCATCTTGTTTTGGGTAGGTGTATATAAACCTTCTGCATCACGATAAACAGTAAGACGCAATCTGCCATGCTTGATTTTATTGCGGGTAGCCAACTGCTCAACCTTTTCTTTTATGAACCAGCTATCCATCTGCGAGTAGCCGTCAATTTTTAAGGCTTTCATTCCGCGTTGCAGGCGCTCTGCATGCAAATCAGCAAATTTTAAATGACCTTTCATCAACCGCATGCTCTCAAACAAGCCATCGCCATACCTGAAGGCACGGTTGGCAGTCGTGAGCAAACGACTATCGCCCGGGAGCAATTCGCCATTAAAATTGATAAATAAAGGCATCATAAAATCAAGGGCAAATTACGCATTTTGCTCTGTCGCAGCGCCAGAATATTTGCGCCATTTTTGTAAGACCGCCTCAAAGTCCTGTGGTAAAGGAGCTTCAAAGTTTATATATTTTTTCGTCGATGGATGCCTGAAACCTAATGTCTGCGCATGTAGTGCCTGGCGGGGCATCAATTCAAAGCAATTCTCAACAAATTGCTTGTATTTACTAAAAACGGTCCCCTTTACTATTTTATCTCCACCATAAGTCGCATCACTAAATAGCGGGTGACCAATATGCTTCATATGCGCCCTTATTTGGTGGGTGCGACCGGTTTCCAACTGGCATTCTATAAGAGTAACATAATTCAGCCGTTCCAAGACCTTGTAATGTGTAACCGACCACTTTCCTTTTTCGGGGTCATCGTAAATAGCCATTACGCGCCTGTCGCTTACGCTACGGCCAATATAGCCGGTTACTGTTCCGTCCTCGGCAATATCGCCCCAAACCAATGCTATGTATTTCCGGGTAATGGTATGTTCAAAAAACTGGCGCGCAAGGTAGGTCATGGAGCGTTCATTTTTACTGATAAGCAGCAACCCCGAAGTATCCTTATCAATCCGGTGAACCAAACCCGGCCTGCCATCATTACCCGGCAAAGTAGGCAACTGCTGAAAATGATAAACCAACCCGTTTACCAATGTACCTGTATAGTTATTATAGCCGGGATGCACTACCATGCCGGGCTCTTTATTCACCACCAGCACATCGTCGTCTTCGTAAATAATATTTAATGGCAGATCCTCGGGATATACTTCTGTATCGCGGGGCGGATGAGGTAAAACAACCGAAATAACATCAAGTGGTTTAACCTTATAGCTGGATTTTATGACTTTATCATTAACCAGCACATTCCCTTGTTCAATCGCATTCTGGATACGGTTGCGTGATGCATTTTCAACCCGGTGCATCAAAAACTTATCGATCCGCAACAAGGATTGCCCTTTGTCAACCATTATCCGCAGATGCTCGTATAAATCTTGTTCTTCCTGCTCTAACAGTTCGTTTTCAGTTGTCATTGCAGCAAAAGTACTCGTTTTTATACTAATTAATTATTGACAAAAGCTCTACAAAAAAATTATGAAAAGAATTAAGCCCCTGTTAGTCGTGATTGCTATTTTATTTACTGCTTACAGATCGTCAGCTCAAAGTGTGTTTTCAGACCTGATCAAAGCAGGACCCGATGATGCTAATAAGTTATTAAATGCTTATGCTGAACCCCTTTTTAAAGGCTTTGGTACCGGCATGAACAGTAACTGGACCAATACAGCTAAAACAAAAAAACTGCTTCATTTTGATATCCGCATAAGCGGAAGCGGTGCACTTGTTCCATCGTCTGACAAAACATTTGACGTTACAAAGATCGGCCTGTCAAGTCATATAGGGCCTCAGGACCCATCTCAAACAATTACACCAACGTTTGCGGGCGATAAAAATGGCAACCCGCCTACTTTGAATGTTTATGATGATAGTCACCAAAAGGTTAGTGAATTTCAAATGCCAACAGGTAAGTTATCAATCATACCTGCACCACAGGTACAGTTAACCATCGGTTTACCAAAAAATACGGATATTACTCTAAGAGGCATACCGCAGATCAGTTTCGGTGGCAATATCGGCTCTGTTTCAATGATCGGTGTTGGAATAAAACATGATATCATACAGGACTTTGCTAATAAAAAAGCTGATATTATAATTCCTTTCGACCTGGCCGTAGTTTTGGGCTATAGCAGGCTTAATATGAGCGTTCCGTTGAATGTACAACCAGACAATGGTGCACAACCTAAAGACGCACAACAATCTACTGATTTTAGTAATCAGCATTTCGAAGGGCATTTTAATAGTTTCATAGCTCAGGCAATAGTTTCAAAGAAACTGATATTCTTTACACCATTCCTGGCTGTCGGCTATAGTACTGCCAACGCGAATGTGGCAGCCATGGGCAATTATCCTGTAACAACGGGCGAAACGCTTCTTGCCCAACCCACTTATACAACTTTTCCAAATCCAATCAATATTAAAGAAACTACAGTTAGCGGAGTACGTGCCGATCTTGGCTTCCAGTTAGAATTGGCATTTTTCCGTTTTTATGCTTCATACAGCGCAGCAAAATACCAATCCTTTAGCGGAGGTTTTGGATTTGGTTTCTAAATTTGCCGGATGAACATCGACTTTGAGATTTTTAGCCCTGTCCATCAAATCCATGATAAATTATTTGATGAGCAGGGCTTAAAAGTTTTCATTAAGCGCGATGACCTGATCCACCCCCTTATATCAGGCAACAAATGGCGAAAACTGAAATACCTTTTAAAACAAGCTCAGTCTGAAAATAAAACCCACCTGGTTACTTTTGGGGGTGCCTATTCCAACCATTTACTGGCAACAGCAGCCGCATCAGCAAAATTTAGCTTTAAATCTACAGGCTTCGTGCGCGGCGAAGAGGTAAATAACGATACCTTATTTCTGTGCCGCCTGCACGGTATGAATTTGATATTTACCGATCGTGAACGTTATCGGGATAAACCTGCCTTATTCAAAAACCATTTTGCTGATGATAACGAGGCATTTTTTATTGACGAAGGCGGCGCTTCGGCACTCGCAGCTAAAGGTTGCAGCGAATTGATTGATGAACTAAATGATACTTGCGATCATATTTTCTGTGCATGTGGGACGGGTACGACTGCCGCTGGTATCATCAATGGCATATCAGCCAACAAGCTTGCAACTCAGTTTCACGGGATACCGGTATTAAAAAATGGCGAGTTTTTGAGAAAGGATATCGACCAATTTTTGAATATTCCTTGCGAATATTATTTGCATACCGAATATCACTTTGGTGGCTATGGAAAAGTAAATGACGATTTGATCACATTCATCAAACAGTTTGTTGGCTCAACCGGAATACTGATCGAACCCGTTTATACCGGGAAAATGTTGTATGCCCTTTATGACCTGGTAGCCAGAAAGCACTTCAAGCCCGGCAGCCGGGTACTGGCCATTCATACCGGCGGCATTTGGGGCTTGCCGGGTATGAAGGATAAGTTTAAATTTTAAGGGGTCACGAGCATTTTACGCAGAAAACTTCAATTTAAAAAAGAAAAATTCTTCCTAAACCCTTAGAACTATTTTAGCAATCAGTCCAAAATATAGGTTTAAACAATTTAAAGTTACTTTTTAGCTTATCGGTTCAAAAACCCCCTAAATTTGAAAATATGGGCACTTTTTAGTAAATTTGAACAAACCGATTGCTTATGTATAACCTATTAGTTGCTCCTGAAAATGTGCAGGATTCATTAAAGAAGCATATCCTTGCCGATGGCTTCGACCTTACTTTTGACATGGAAAAAAGTAAAGGCGTTTATATGTACGATGCTAAATACAAACGTACTTATCTTGACTTTTTTACCTGCTTTGCTTCGGTTCCGTTAGGTTATAATCATGACAAAATGGTTAATGATGAAGAGTTCAAAAAGAACCTGATGCTGGCGGCGTTGACCAATCCATCTAATTCCGATATTTATACTACCCAATACGCCCAGTTTGTTGAAACATTTGGCAGGGTGGGTATTCCTGAATATTTACCGCATGCATTTTTTATCTCCGGTGGTGCAATGGCCATTGAAAACGCCATTAAAGTAGCTATGGACTGGAAAGTGCAGAAAAACTTTGCAAAAGGCTATACCAAAGAAAAAGGCTTTAAAGTATTGCATTTTGAACATGCCTTTCATGGACGCAGCGGCTACACTTTAAGCTTAACGAATACACTCCCGGTAAAAACAAAATGGTATGCCAAATTTGACTGGCCAAGGGTATCTCACCCACAGATCAATTTCCCTTATTCAGACAGTAATCATGAAGATCTGCTTAGAAGAGAGGCATTGTCCATCAAACAGATCAAAAAAGCGTTCGAAGTAAGTAAGGATGATATTTGTGCTATTATTATCGAGCCTATCCAATCCGAAGGGGGTGATAATCATGTGCGGCAGGAATTCTTAGAACAATTACGTCCTTTGGCTGATGAAAACGATGCCATGCTGATCTATGACGAAGTGCAAACCGGCGTTGGCCTTTCAGGTAAATTCTGGTGTCATGAGCATTACGGCGAAAAAGCACGCCCGGATATATTGGCGTTTGGCAAGAAAATGCAGGTATGCGGTATTCTGGCTGGGAAAAAGGTAGATGAGGTAGAGGATAACGTGTTCCACGTGTCTTCCCGTATCAACTCCACCTGGGGCGGTAGTTTGGTGGATATGGTACGTTCATCTAAAATAATGGAAATAATAGAAGAAGATAACCTTTGTGAGAACGCTGCGGTAGTTGGCGAATACCTGCAAAATGAATTATCGAAGATTGCCGAGAAAAATTCTATCATCAGTAATGTAAGAGGTAAAGGATTGCTGACAGCATTTGATTTCCCTGATAAAACAAGACGCGACAACTTTATTAAAGAAGGAATGAAAAGAGACGTAATGTTCCTTGGCTGCGGTAGCCAAACCATCCGTTTCAGGCCTGCATTGATCATGGACAAAGATCATATTGATGAAGGACTCTCAGTTCTTGAGAAAATATTAGGCATATTATAATATACTTGTAATATTTTTGCTACAAAGCTCATGTTTTGATAAAAAACATGGGCTTTTTCCATAATATAGATACTATATCTGCACTTTTGCGTTTATTACTTACCCATATATTAATATACACTATTTTTTAGCCACAATAGGCAGTATTTCTATTTATTATGGTACTTAATTTTGCATTTTAAATATCCCGCATGGGTAGTCTGAATATAACATGAGCAAGCACATTGAAAAACTAAAAAAACAACTCTTAGAAATTTCTGAAGTTGTTAATTCTTTCCGCTCCGAAGCTGTCCAGGTAAAAATAATTGATCGTCTTCTGGACGCAATGCTTGAGTCTGAGAAAGGAGAAATTGACGGAGCTGATGCATTTATCAGAAGGGGGCGCAGAGCAAGGCAAAGTGATGATGATGAAAACCCTTCATCTGCCGGTCGTAAAAAACCGGGGGCAACAAAAATTCTAAACCAGTTATTATTAACTGATTTCTTTAACTCAAGGCATTCTATTTCTGAGATAGCGGACTACTGCAAAGAACATTACGATTCTGACTTTAAAACATCCGAGCTATCAGGAATACTCTTAAAGCTTGCAAAGGAAAATAAACTGAAGCGTGAAAGAAGCAATGATAATAACCGCTTTGAATATGTAAAAGCATAATATTAGAGAGACGCAACACACTGCGTCTCTCTAATATTATTTCAAATCAAACAGGTCGTTTACCCCCAGTATCTTTCTTGATATAAAGCCCTCGGCAAATTTCACACCGATGCTTTTTCCATATTCCCTTGCTCTTGCTTCGATCACCTGTATAAATTCAGGGGATGAAATATAAGTCTGTGGCTCGTTCTCCCATCCAGGGTTATAAAATTGCGAACCAAAAGCATGGATACTTTCCAGCTTTTTATCCCAATAGTCGGTTACATCGATCAAAATATCTGGCTTAATATAATTGTCCTGGATAAAATGTAATACTAATTTGGGACGCCATTCTTGTTGCTTCTCGCCATTGTAAAAGGTTTCGATCTTACGCAATCCCGATAAAAACGCTGAATCCTCTACCAGGTCGCTTGCGCGACCATGATCAGGATGACGATCGTGATAAGCATTGGTGATCACTATTTCAGGTTTGAAACTGCGTATGGCTTCAATTACTTTCAACTGGTGCGGCTTATTATTTTCAAAGAAGCCGTCAAGTAGTTCAAGATTATCTCTTACGGTAAGCCCCAATATTTTAGCTGATGCAGCCGATTCCTGGGCACGTATTTCAGCCGAGCCCCTTGTACCCAACTCGCCGCGGGTTAAATCAATTATGCCCACTTTTCTGCCCAGGGCAACTTCTTTTAATATGGTTCCCGAACAACCTAATTCAGCGTCGTCGGGATGAACCGGCAATACCAGTATATCTAATTTCATATAAAAGGCAATTAAAACTTAAGCCGACAGCAAACGTGCAATTTTCTTTCTGATTTTGGAAGAGGTCGGTTTAGTAAACGGGTAAAAAAAGTCGGTAACCAGGCCGCTTTTACTGATCAGGAATTTATGAAAGTTCCATCTTGGTATAGAACTTAGTTTCCCGTTCTGCTTTTTATCGGCAAAAAATTTATATAAAGCATGAGCATAGGGCCCTCTTACTCTGATCTTTTCGAAAATAGGA
>DATHLW010000290.1:0-3303 GCA_035487675.1 Mucilaginibacter sp.
CCTGTATTTGATGCCAAAGGGGCAGTCACAGCCGGAAACTCATCACAAACAAGTGATAGGGCAGCCTTTGTGATGGTGGTGAGCGAGCGTTTTTTGAAAGCAAATAAGCTTGAACCCATTGCGCGGCTGGTTAATTATGCAGTAGTAGGGGTACCTCCCAGGATCATGGGGATTGGCCCTCTGTTGGCAATTCCAAAGGCGTTGAAAATGGCAGGGATGAAACAGCAGGATATAGATTTGATTGAGCTAAACGAGGCTTTTGCTTCGCAATCAGTAGCTGTTATAAAGGGTTTAAACCTTGATCCTGAAACCATCAATGTAAACGGTGGGGCCATAGCTCTTGGGCACCCCCTGGGCTGTACGGGTGCAAAACTTTCTGTTCAGCTTTTTAATGAGCTGGAAAGAAGGGAGAAAAAATATGGTATGGTTACCATGTGTGTAGGTACCGGCCAGGGGGCTGCGGGAATATTTGAGCTATTATAATAAACTGTGAAGGATAATATAGTTAACTTACCATAACCTAAAATATAAGAGCTTTTATGGTTCAATGACCTTTTTCACACATTAAACTGTTGCAGATATGGAAAAAGCTACCAGATTGTTCGATTGTATATCAATTCAGGCAAAAGAACCCCGGATTAATCTATTAAATGCTAAAGTAAATGGCATCTGGAAATCATACAGCACAGCTGACGTGCATAATATGGTTGATCAGTTATCAATAGCTCTTTTAGATTTGGGCGTCTCCGCAGGGGATGGTACAACAGAAGGCCGGGATAAAATAGGGCTTATAAGTATCGGCCGCCCCGAATGGTTAATAACCGACCTGGCTGTGCAGCAAATCGGCGCCATATTAGTGCCATTATATCCCAATACCAATTCCAAAGAACTTGAACAGATACTAAACGAGGCAGAATTAAAATATGTATTTGTCAGCAGTAAGGAAATGTATGATAAGGTAAATGAGATCCATTCAAAAGTCCCATCATTAAAGGCAATTTTTACTTTTGACCAAATAGAGGGCTGCACTAACTGGACGTCTTTACTTAAGCCGCTACCTGATGACTATCAGCAAAGATTATTAGAAATAAGCAACACAGTTACAGAAGATGATGTGACAACCATTATTTACACATCAGGTACCACCGGCAGGCCAAAAGGGGTAATGCTGACCCATAAAAACATCCTGAGCAATGTAATTGCCTCTGGCAAAGTGCTTACTCAAATCCCATTAAAGGAAAGGTGTGCTTTGAGCTTTTTGCCTTTGAACCACATTTTCGAGAAAATGGTAACCTATATCTACCTCTTCTTCGGATTTTCTATTTACTATGCCGAAAGTATGGAAACCATAGGTCCAAATATTCGGGAAGTAAAACCATCTATTTTTACTGCTGTGCCCCGGTTGCTTGAAAAGGTGTTCGAAAAAATTATGGCCGGAGGGCAGCAACTGACCGGGTTTAAAAAGAAGATTTTTTTATGGTCTGTTAAACTGGCCGGGCAGTATGAAATTAATAATATCAGCGCGTGGTATAGGTTTAAATTAGCAATAGCCGATAAACTGGTATATACTAAATGGCGCGATGCTTTAGGCGGAAATTTGAACGCAGTCGTTACCGGAAGCGCTGCCTGCCCTATTAAGCTGGAAAAGATTTTTACGGCTGCCGGTATTACTATTATGGAAGGCTATGGGCTTACAGAAACTTCACCGGTAATTGCCGTTAACCAGTATGAGAAAAGCCGCAGGAAATTTGGTACAGTGGGTACTTTACTCGATGGTGTACAGGTGATGATCGCAGATGATGGTGAAATACTTTGCAAAGGGCCGGGGATTATGGCAGGTTATTATAAAAACCCGGAAATGACAGCAGAGGTGATGCTCGATGGGTGGTTTCATACCGGGGATATCGGAATATTGGATCAGGATTCGTTTTTGAGAATAACCGATCGCAAAAAAGAGATATTCAAAACATCAGGCGGCAAATATGTAGCACCTTCGCCTATCGAAAATAAGATGAAGGAAAATCATTTTATTGAGCAAATGATGGTGGTGGGTTCTGAGAAGAAATTTACAGCAGCATTGATAGTGCCCTCTTATACAAATTTAAAACCATGGTGCGTAGAAAATGACATCCCCGTTTTATCCAACGAACAACTTATTAAAGATAACAGGGTAATTGCCTTGTACTATTCTATAATAGACGAATTCAACCAGGAATTTAATCATGTTGAGCAGGTGAAAAAAATAACACTGCTTGCTCATGAATGGTCAACTGATAGCGGGGAGCTCACTCCCACAGGCAAAATGAAGCGTAAAGTGATCACAGAGAAATATAATGCCGAAATCGAAAGCATGTATACCGATGAAGTGAGTGAAAGCACCGGCGTGGTAAAATAATTGATTTATAAATGAGCGACTCTAAAATCGTAAATGATCCTGCCGAACCCAAACAAAAAGCAACCACCGGAATGTTAAGGGATGATGCTTTGAAGGGGAAAACCGTTATTGTAACGGGTGGCGGAACTGGCCTTGGCAAAGCTATGGGCACATACTTTTTAAAATTAGGGGCTAACCTGGTGATCACAAGCCGCAAGATTGATGTACTAAAACAAACAGCTTCCGAAATGGAAGCTGGAACCGGCGGAAAAGTTCTCGCGATTGCATGTGATGTAAGAAAATACGACGAAGTTGAAAAAATGCTTCACGAGGCCGTTAAAACTTTTGGCCGGGTTGATGTATTGGTAAATAATGCGGCAGGTAATTTTATTTCGCCTACAGAACGCCTGTCTGCAAATGCATTCTCAGCAATTATAGATATAGTATTAAAAGGCTCAGTTAACTGCTCCCTGGCTTTAGGCAAGTATTGGATTGGCGAAAAAATACCCGGCAACATACTAAATATTGTAACAACCTATGCTTTTACAGGCTCCGCTTATGTAGTGCCATCGGCCTGCGCTAAAGGTGGCGTATTGGCCATGACCAGGTCATTAGCAGTGGAATGGGGTAAGTATAACATACGGACCAACGCCATTGCCCCCGGCCCTTTCCCAACAAGAGGTGCATGGGACCGTTTACTACCGGGTGAAATTGCACAAAAACTTGATTTTAAAGATAAGGTGCCTCTTAAACGTGTAGGCGATCACCAGGAACTGGCTAACCTCGCTGCTTTTATGGTATCAGATTTTTCAGGCTATATTAATGGCGAGGTAATAACAATTGACGGAGGCGAGTGGTTGCAGGGTGCCGGTCAATTTAATGCATTGGAAATGGTACCTGCCGAAATATGGGATAGTATTGAGAAAAGC
>DATHLW010000291.1:0-3236 GCA_035487675.1 Mucilaginibacter sp.
CAAAAAGTAATATCACTATGATCAACTGAATATTCATGTCACAAATTTAATACATTTTCTTATCTATATACGAATATACAAGCATAATAGTATAAGGTTTTACTTTCGCATGAAGGCAACTGTACCACCCACCCAATCAAAGTCCTTATTATAGCGGACCCCAATCATTTTCCCCTTACTTAATCGACCCAGATTAATTGCCAGTGTAGGCTTGTTTTCGCCATTTGGCCACAGGTAAAGTAAGCGTATTTCCACTTTTACACCACCATCCGGAGCTTTTAAAACAGGCTCATAATTCACTTTTTGTTGTAATATCCAGTTTTCAGGGTCTTTAATATTTTCAACATCTTGCGGAGTAACATCGATAATGACACCTTGCCCGGCAAATGAAAATAGAGGTTTTAATACATAATTTTCAAGATCGGCAGGAATGGTTTTTACCTGGTGCAAGAATTGTGTTTTTGGAACATATTCGCCTTTTAAAAAAGGCATAGTAAACTTGCTGATGCGGTAAAACCAGTTAGGATGTGTTATCCATTCTACATCAAGCGCTTTTCTCATATCCACCACCTTGCCGAAAATGTCGGGATCACTTTCTATCTCGTCAAATATGAGGCGGTTATATATTCTTTTTATGAGTTTTAATTCGCCGTTAACTTCATAATAAAGCTTGTTATCTTTTTCGATCAGATCGCTTAATGAAACCACCGGGATTCCGATATAATTTTGGGTGATGTAAAAATCAACAGCTGTTTTTTGCTCGGGCGCATCTACATCCATCAAAACTACTTCATCAGGCTGATACGGGCCGATGATTGTTTTTTTAAGTAGGGCTAGATATTCATCACGTTCAATGCCATTAAAATAAATGGTCCAATTTTCGGGTATATCAAAAATATCCCGGTAATGGTCGCCCTGGTAAACCTGGAAGCCGTAAAGCGATGGAAAGCCCTGTAATTCTATAAGTTTCGGAACGATATGATCATGCTCATCACGGCAAACACCAAAATCAAGCGCAATAAAATGCGGGTGATCGTTTTCATTAGCGACACGCCACTTTTCAGGAATGGCCCTTTCAGTTAGTTGTTTAAAATCAGGCTGAAGGATCACATTGATAATATCTTCGCCGGCAGCCAGCAGCTTATCGCGAAAGTCATCAGTAAGAAAAACAGGTGTTTCGGCAACGCGGAAAGGTATCTTGTCTTTCAGACCATCGTTAAGAGCAGTCAAAAAGCGCTCGTACTTTAATGGCGTAAAGTTATCGTTGAATGCTTTCCTGGCTGATGGGTCCATATTTGGGGGAATTCTAAATTCTAAAAACTAAATTCTAAATATTTAATCCTTCAAACAATACAACACTCAACAATGAAACAATCAGCCCCTACGCCTCCTGCAAACTCAAAACAGCCTGATCCAAAAAATTTGGGATAACGGTATTTTGGGTATACGCTATTTTATCCGGGTCTTCCAGTCGCTCCAGCATCTCGTTGTATTTGTCCAGGCCGTGTTCACCCATTACTTCTTTTTTCTTGTCTTCCTTTGATAGATAAGCCTGCATCCCTATGGCATCAGCCTCCGGGTGGAACTGTGTCGAAACAAAATATTCATTAAAACGGATAGCCATCATTGCCCGTGGCAGATTAACATAGGGGCGTTCTTTCTCTATGGCCAGTAATTGCATGCCCAGGTCTACAAAGCGTTTTTCATTGGGGTGGATCACCTGCCAGTTGCGCGAATCAACTGCATAGAACGGATCAGCAAGCCCACCCAAAATCGTGTCGTTTAAGCCTGCTTTGGTTTGATGAACAGGCAACACGCCAAATGACGGCGAACGACGTGTATTGATCTCGCCCAATTGATATTTGCGACACATCAGTTGGAAAGAATGGCACACAAAAAAGGCATGTTTCTTTTGCGGCTGGTTAGACAGGTTATGATCTTCCAGCTGATCGATCAGGTTGAAATATACTTTTTCCCATGGCGTACCTTCGGTAATCAATGGATCGCCGGGACCGCCGCTTGATATGTATATGTCAAAATCTTTATAGTTTGGAGCTTCACATTTGCCGCGCACATCAAATATCTCGTAGCTCAGATTAAGCTGATTCTTTACCCTATATCGTTTTAAAATATCCTGGAAACCACGCATACCTTCATTGGGTATCCCGTCGTACAGATCTAATATGGCTACTTTTATTTCCGGTTTGTCTGTCATCATTTTATTTCTGAGATATGAGATTGAGAAGATAACTCACAGTGTCCGAAAACCAGCTCTATGTTTACTAATCACTGATCTCTAATCTCCAGTCTCTAATCTATATTCCCTTTAAAGTTTGCGAGGTGATATAATCCACCACGTCTGCAAAGTTACTATTTTGTTGGTAAACTGCCAGTTGTCTGTCGGCGCCTGTGCCATGTTCGAGTATTTTGTGTACATATTGCAGGTCATCGCGGCAACCTAATTCGTCCACCACATCATCTATAAAGTCCAGCAATTCCAGTACCAGGGCTCTTGTATTTACTTCCATTTCTTTTCCAAAGTCGATCATTTTGCCATCGATACCGTAGCGTGCCGCCCGCCATTTGTTCTCGTTGATCAGTGCGCGGTTATAAGTCATGAAAGACATATTTTGTAACCGAAGCTTGTACAACTTGGCGCACAATGCCTGGAACAAAGCCACAAATGCCATGGTCTCATCGATCAGCATAGGGCAATCGCAAATCCTGAATTCGATGGTTTCGAAGAATGGATGAACCCGTATATCCCACCATATTTTTTTTGCATTGTCAATACAATTAGTTTTTACGAGCAATTTGATATAACGGTCGTATTCTTCAATACTGCTGAAATAATCTGGGATACCTGTTCTCGGAAACTTATCAAATACTTTGGTCCTGAACGATTTGAAACCTGTGTTTCGCCCCTCCCAAAATGGCGAGTTGGTTGATAAAGCATAAACGTGCGGCAAAAAATAACGTACCTGGTTGGCAATATGTATAGCAAGATCGCGTGATTGTATGCCCACATGCACATGCAGCCCGAAGATCAGGTTTGAACGGGCGGCCTCCTGCATCTCATCCACAATCTCAAAATAGCGCGGATGATCGGTTATCAACTGGTGCTGCCAGTGTGAAAAAGGGTGCGTTCCGGCTGCCCCGATGCGTAAACCCAATTCCCCGGCTAATTGTGCCACCGTCCCACGGAGTTTACCTACTTCTGCGCGTGCTTCGCTGGT
>DATHLW010000292.1:0-5676 GCA_035487675.1 Mucilaginibacter sp.
CGTTTAAACGAGCGCTTTGGCAGCAACTATGTAATCGATTTCCTGCGTGGTTCCAGGAGCGAAAAAATAAGGAATGAACACAAACAGCTAAAAACCTATGGTATAGGTACCAATATCAGCAAACCCGAATGGCACCGTTACCTGCGTGAACTGGTAACCCTTGGTTACCTTTCCATTACCGATGACGCCTACCCGGTATTAAAACTGACCGCAAAAAGTAACCCCGTATTAAAAGGACAGGAAAAAGTAGAGTTAATAGCTTCGCAAACCACAGAAGAAAGGGAACAGGAAGTTATTCCATACGAAGCCGAGCTGTTGAATGAATTAAAGCTTACCCGCAGGGATATTGCAATGAATGAGAATGTTCCGGCTTATATTATCCTATCCGATTCGGCATTGATAGAGATGGCCACCTATCTGCCGCAAACATTGGATGAACTACGGTTAATATCCGGTTTTGGCGATGTGAAGTTGGCCCGTTATGGCCGTGAGTTTTTGATACCGGTTAAAAACTATTGCATTAAACATGATCTAACATCGCGCATTAAACAAAAAACGGCCAAACGTGAGCGGAAACCAGGGCGCGAAAGAACAAATGATAAGCTCCGCTCTTCCGATACAAAAATAGAAACGTTTACTTTGTACCGTTCGGGCAAAACCATTTCTGAGATAGCAACAGAGCGCGGGCTTGCTACCACAACAATTGAGGGGCATTTGAGTTATTTTGTTCAGACAGGCGAGATTGATGTGCTGGAATTTGTAAGAGAAGAAAAAATACCGGCTATTAAGGATGCGGTTGAAAGCTATGGATTTGAAAAGCTAGCGCCCTTAAAAGAAGTATTGGGTGACAATTACAGTTACGGTGAAATCAAAGCTGTTATTGGCTGGATGAATAGAAATAATAATTAAAGTTTAATTTAGTCCTAACTAACCCGTCATTGCGAGGAACGAAGCAATCTCTACACAGGCAGGTCGGCTTTGCAAGTTCGACACCTGTCAATCGGCTCTGTATAGCATAGAGATTGCTTCGTTCCTCGCAATGACGCTTTGTAAATTAAATAATGAATGCCACAGAACGTCTTTACCAGCTTTATAAAAAACATCCTCTTATTAGCACGGATACCCGCAAAATAACACCAGAAAGCCTGTTTTTTGCGCTGAAGGGAGATAAATTTGATGCCAATACGTTTGCGGAACAGGCCATTGCTACCGGTGCTGCATATGCTATTATTGATAACCCTGATTATAATAAAGGTGAGCAATATGTATTAGTTGATGATGTGTTGACCTCCTTACAGGATCTGGCAAGGTATCATCGCCGTGAATTAACTATCCCGGTGATCGGCTTGACGGGTACAAACGGTAAAACCACTACCAAAGAACTGATCAACTCTGTTTTATCGCAGCATTTTAATACTTACGCCACACAGGGTAACCTGAATAATCATATCGGCGTGCCGTTAACCATACTTTCAATTAATTCGGACCATGAAGCTGCGGTTATTGAGATGGGCGCCAATCACCAGAAAGAGATAGAATTATTGTGCACCATTTCCCAGCCCACACATGGTTTGATCACCAATGTAGGCAAAGCGCATTTGGAAGGTTTTGGCGGGGTTGAAGGGGTGAAAAAGGGGAAAGGAGAGCTTTACGATTATCTGAAAGCATCAGACGGGATTACTTTTGTGAACAGTGATAGTGCCGATTTGATGGCCATGCAGCATGCCCGGTCATTGAAAAATGTGACATTCTACGGAAGCATCGATCTTGACAATCTGGTTTCGGGCCAGCTGATTGAAAACTCACCCTATCTTACTTTGCAGTGGACCGATAACTCAACCGGTAAAAGTTATGGGGTAAAATCCCAACTAACCGGAGCTTACAATCTTGACAATATATTGGCGGCAATATGCATCGGTGTTTATTTTAAGCTGAGTGCAGAAGAGATCAATACGGGTATATCCGGTTATCAGCCAAAAAACAACCGGTCGCAAATAACAAAAACTGAAACCAATACCCTCATTTGCGATTATTATAATGCCAACCCGAGCAGTATGACGGTTGCGATTGAAAACATTGGCAAGATAGAAGCCGAACATAAGGTCCTGGTTTTGGGCGATATGTTTGAGATGGGACCAGAGTCAGCCGTGGAGCATGAAGCCATCATTAAAAAAGCGATGGAAACACCAGTGGATGAACGAATTTTTATTGGCGGGGAGTTTTATAAATTGAGTCCGAAAGTCCGAAAGTCCGAAAGTCCGAAAGCTACATTTTATTCTACCGCCGAAGATGCGATAGCGGGATTAAAGGCCAACCCGATAAAAAATACAACCGTGCTGATCAAGGGCTCACGGGGTATGGCGCTGGAAAGATTGGTAGAATTATTTTAAAAAGATGTCAGATCCTTTCATATACCTACAATTTGTCCGCCAGTTTATGGCAACGTTGCCGGGAACTACAGAAGGATTATGCTATGGTACGCCCGGATTTTATGTACAGAAAAAACTGCTTGCACGCCTTTGGGAAAATGGCGAAGTACTGGTGGTTTATACCGATGGAAGGGAAAAATGGATGCAAGCCGATCCCGAAACCTTTTTTATAACTGACCACTACCGGAATTATCCGTCTATGCTGATCCACCTGGATAAAGCGCATCCCGATGACTTGAAAAAACTACTGACCGGTGCCTGGCTTAAACGGGCCTCGAAAACCTTGATAAAAGAGTATCAAGCTAAAACAAGTCCGACATGACTGTTAAAGAATATTGAAATCCGAAATTGAAAATTCGAAATCCGAAATTATTTTAGCGCCAGCTCCGCCACTTCCTTACCCACCAAACTACCCATAGCTACCCCCATACCATTGCATCGCACCGCGCAAAACACATTGGGTTGAACTTCTTTGATGATCGGGCTGATTTCCTCCCCAAAGCCCATAATACCGCTCCACCAGTAATCAATTTCAGCATTTTGATTGGGTAATATTATTTCGTTCAGATATTGTATAAGCTGATCCTTTACCTGTTCTGTATGGCCGAAGTCCCAGGTTTGCTCCTTTTTGAAATCAATGTTCCTGCCCCCGCCAAATAGTACCCGTCCATCAATATTCCTGAAATAGTAATAACCTTCATTAAAATGAAAAGTGCCTTTAATCTTTAATCCCGGAACAGGCTTGGTTACCAGTACCTGCCCCCTGCCGGGCACTACATCGAGGCCCGGATATAGCTGAGCCGCAAAGGCATTGGTTGCTAAAATGACTTTGCTGGTTTTTAGGTCGCCATTAGATGTTTTTAACCTGATGTATCCACCTTCCTGATCAATGGATTCAACATTACACTGGTTCAATACCAATACGCCCAGGTTATAAACCTTATTTAGCAATGTGCGCATCATTTTGCCGGTATGTATCTGTCCCTCGTATGGAGTAAAGATCATCCGTTTTACCTTATTAAACCCGAATTCAGCTATTTTGGCATCAGCTACTGCATAAATGTCAGCATTCCCGATCACCTGCTTTAGTAAATTGTTAAAGTATGTTAAATGATCCAGGCTCTCTTCAGCTAGCGCAGCCTCATTATCCATAAATAGTTCGTAGCCCCCGTATTGCAGGAAATCGATATTGGCATCCCCCAGGTTTTCCCGAAGCCGTTGCAGGCCCCGCCACTTGTAATCTACCAAACGAAGCACTTCTTCTTCTGATGATCGCTTTAAGTAGGAAATCTGTTCAGAAAGTGAGCCAAAGCAGGCAAAACCGGCATTTTTAGTACTGGCGCCGCTCGGTAAAAAACCCCTTTCGAGCACAGTAACCTTTAAACCGGGCTGATGCTTTTTTAAATGCAATGCGGCACTCAATCCCACAATACCGCTGCCGATGATAATCACATCCGTTTGATCGATAAAAGCAGTACGTTCCCAGTAAGAAAATGAAGGTTCCAAGCTCAAAAGTAAAAATTCGTTGGAATACTTTTTGAAAGACCCTTTCTAAATAACATAATTATGAATCATCTATCATTTATAATAGGATATAACTCTGCCTGGTTCCTCATGATCGTGGTGGCATTAGGCAGCTTTATTGTGCAGTGGCGCTTTAAAAGTAAGTTTAATAAGTACGCCGAAATCGGTCTTTTATCTGGCCTCACCGGTAAAGAAGTGGCCGAGCGTATGCTGCAGGATAACAATATTAACGATGTGCAGATAATTTCAGTAGAAGGTGAGCTGACCGACCACTATAACCCTGCTACAAAAACAGTGAACCTGAGCCCGGATGTGTACAATAGTCGTAGCGTAGCCGCTGCTGCCGTGGCCGCACACGAATGCGGGCACGCCGTTCAACATGCAAAAGCATATGCCTGGTTAAGCCTGCGTTCTTCGTTGGTGCCGGTTATTAACGTGGCTTCTACCCTAACTCAATGGACCTTGTTTATTGGTGTGATGCTGCTTTTCTTTACGCATAACCCATTTGTGCTGGCTATTGGTGTTGCTGCTTTAGCTTTGGTAACATTGTTCAGTTTCATCACACTACCAGTCGAGTTTGATGCAAGCAACAGGGCATTATTATGGTTAAACAATAACTACAACGTAATGCAAACCCGCGAAGAACACGAACAGGCAAAAGATGCACTTTGGTGGGCCGCTATGACTTATGTCGTGGCTGCGTTGAGTTCGTTAGCAACGCTGGTTTACTATGCTTCATTCTTGTTTAACCGGAGGAGCTGATTTAACAGAAAAAAATAAACAGTATACCACCAAAACTGTTGTAATTTTATACTAAGCAAAACACACGATCATGATCAATCCGGATGATAAAATACCAGTTGATGATGCTGAAGATGCAGACGCAGGAGATCAGAGAAGCCAGCAGGATGTACATTCAAATGGCTTAGATGAAGAATTCGACTCTTCTGCCGAAGAGAGCGCGCCACCAATCGATTTGTTACGTCAGGCATCAGATGCCTCTGAAGCCGCATTTACCCTTGATGTAGACAGGGGAATTGCGCCCAGGGCAAGCGACAAGAATAAGAAGGAATAAGTTGGATTTTACATTATATTTGGGAAACCATATAAAGTAAAAACCAGATGAACCTATTACAGATCAGGGCAAAATTCGCCTTCGTCGTAGCTGTATCTATGCTATTTTCGTGCAGCAACAATTCAACAACAACCGCAACAAAAGACCAAAAATTGTCTATAGAAGGCACCTGGCAATTATTGCAGGGTACGCTGACCGAAAAAGGGAAGGCCACGGTAACCGATTATACCAAAGATCAAAAATTTATTAAGATCATCAATGGCGATCATTTTTCTTTCATGGATCATGATCTTACCAAAGGAAAACAGCCAAAACCAATCTTCAGTTCAGGTGGTGGTAAGTATACCCTGAATGGTGACAAATACACTGAATATCTGGAATACTGCAACGAACGCGAATGGGAGAACAACAAATTTGATTTTACGATCACCATAAAAAATGACACCCTTACTCAAAAAGGTATTGAAAAGATTGACAGCCTGGGTGTAAATCGCGTAAATGTAGAAAAATATGTTAGGGTAAAAGCGGAGTAAAGCCCTGCCATCAAAGCGGATTTACAACCTTGTAATGGTTTTCAATTAGCTTGCCAATTTTTGTTAGTGATATATCAGGTGAATTTGAACTACTGGTCAGTTCTACCCATATCCC
>DATHLW010000293.1:0-5190 GCA_035487675.1 Mucilaginibacter sp.
TATCTTGGTATCCTTTTGATAACTTACCCTTAGATAATCCTGCGGGAATTTATAGATCGATTTATTGTTTAGAGAATAAGTGGCGCTCAGAAAATATTTCCATTTTTTGTCTCTAAAGCCATACGCTCCATAGGTCTCAAAGTAGTAACGCTTGCTTAACTCTGGTGTTGTACGCCCGCCGAGCCTTAATTTTAAACCCTCAATCGGATTAAAGCTGTAAAATGTATTTGCAGGGCCCAATTCAAAAGGCCCGAATGATTTATAACCTGCCAGTAAAATCGTCAGAATATCCATTGTACGGCGGTACGAAGGCATGGATTGCAAAGTGTCAATATTATGATAGACTTTTGATTCAGCCGTAGTCAGTGTATCCAAACGGTTTTTAGCCCAAAAATCATTTGGCCTCCGTGAAGCCTCATCTGTTATCACCTGCGATGGCCCATTATAGGCAGTATCTGCTAAGGCTTTATTTACTATGTAATCCTTATAAGTAATGGTTCTTATACCTAACAAACCGCCTTTCCCTTTTTTATTGAAACTAAAATCAACAATGGTGTTGCTTTTACTCAAGTGATAGCGCATATCCGGATTTTGCTCAAAGTCCTGGTCCACATGCAATGATTTCACAAAGTTAAGGTTGATGTTTTTGTTGACAGTAAGCCCTACATGCTGCACAGCATAGTGCCCATCCAAGGTTACATAGATCTTCCCCTCAAACAACATGTCGGTTGTGCTGCGCGGCGTAAAGCTCAACTCAACAACTTTTGCGTTATTGACAACAATAGTATCTGTAATAAAAAACTTATAAAAAGTTGGGGCAGCATCACATATAGGGCTTAAAAATTCGTTGGTCATCAGGAAGATATTGTTTTTATAAATATCGACCTGATAATACATGTGCTTGAAGTATTGTCCAAGGCCCTCGTTATCAATGTAGCTGCCAAAGTTCACACTCTTCTCGCCCAATAAAATTGTTTTATTTTTCTCCGGTGATTTGCGGTAATAATTCTGGCTTAGTTTTTCATCAAGGTAGATTGGAAGCAAGTTTTTACCTGGAATTGTGGTGCTATCACGGTTGTCTATCAGAAATTTATATTTTTTGAAGAATTTTCTGTCAGTTATTGTAGGTGAAACGTTCAGTAAAGAAAACATCATTTTATCATATTCCTTGTTCTGCACATAATCATAGCTTTCCGGTCGGTTTTCTTCTTTATGGGCTATTACCTGTCGTATCAGCTCAACAGCGGGATTATCCTTATTGCGATATCTTGCTTTTTTACCCGATCTGATCACAACCTCACCAAGCTGCTGCGCTATCGGTACTAATTTGATATTGACGATTTGTTCCCGGCCCGCGACAACATTTATGGTAGCAGGTTTATATCCTACGTAGGATACTTTTATTTGGTTGAAAGGCTTATTGATTTTAGATATTAAAACATATTTACCTTCCTCATCTGCTGTAATATTTACAGAACTATCACCAGCAAATACATTCACGAAAGGCAGGGCTTGCCTGGTTTTTGCATCTGTGACCATACCACTAACTTTTGTAACCTGAGCTGATGCGATAAACGATGAAAATAGTAATAGTAGTAAAGTAAATATCCTTATGTAAATTTTTTTCAAATTCATGGGCCCCATGCGGTTACGCAAATACAAACTCATATTTCTCCGAATAGTTGTTTAGCGTAACCATATTATTATTAATAAATATGTGATATAAATGTGTTTAGTTAGAACAGAAGATTTTACGACAGCTTGCAATTTTTGCAGTTCTGCCAAATTATCTTATTCCGCTCCTCAATCTTTCCCAATTCGAACCGAATTTTGACTCTTAGTTTAAGAAGCTTATTTAACCGCAAAAATAGAAAAATTTCATTCGGACTTTTGTGGTCAAAAAGTCAAAATTAATCAAACGATTAATAAATACTTTTAGTATGGAATTTAAATTAACTTAAGCCACAAAGCACCTTGTAATAATATATTGGCGTAAACCCCGGCCAGGACGTCGTCGAGCATGATGCCCCAACCGCCTGGAAAATTTTCCATTTTTTTAATAAAGAGGGGTTTGACAATATCAAAGAAACGGAATAGAACAAGAGCAATTATTATGTATTTCAAAGTCACCGGAACAAAAAGCAGGCTGACGCACATTCCGGCAACCTCATCAATAACTACCCGGGAGGGATCTTTACCCCATATTGTTGAAACGACATCTGATGACCAGATGCCGAGTAAAGTTATAATTATTGTAATTACTAAAGCAGCAATAGGTTGATAACCACTGGCCCAGGCAAAGTACCAGCAAATGCAACAGGCAACAGCCGCAACTGTCCCGGCCCCTTTGCCGATATATCCTATACCCAGGCTAGTGGAAAATAGCTTATGAAAAAGCATTACAATACTTCAACCAAATCCTGGTAATAATCTAATCCCAGGTGAGTGATCAGGTCTTCGCCCATTAAATGGCGCAAAGTGTTCTGTAATTTCATTAATTGTTTGAATATATCGTTCTCAGGTCTTAAGCCAGGAGCAGTTTGTGGAGATTTAAGGTAGAATGACAACCATTCCTGTATACCACTCATTTCAGCTCTTTTTGCAAGGTCGATAAACAAAGCAAGATCTAAAGCAATAGGCGCTGCCAGGATCGAGTCACGGCAAAGGAAGTTGATCTTGATCTGCATTTTATAACCTAACCAGCCAAAAATGTCAATATTATCCCAGCTTTCTTTGTTATCGCCATGCGGAGGGTAATAGTTGATACGGATCTTATGGTAAATATCTCCATATAATTCATGGTTATCTTCAGGACGTAAAATATCTTCCAATACCCCGAGTTTGGATACTTCTTTTGTTTTAAAATTATCCGGATCGTCCAAAACAAGGCCATCGCGGTTGCCCAATATGTTGGTTGAGAACCATCCGCTGATACCTAACGATCTTGCAGCTAAACCTGGCGCCAAAATGGTCTTCATAAGAGTTTGACCGGTTTTGAAATCTTTACCTGCAATAGGGGTGTTAGTTAGTTTTGAAAGCTCCACCAGTGCAGGTATGTCAACAGTCAGGTTAGGGGCACCATTTGCAAAAGGCACACCTAATTTAAGTGCAGCATAGGCATAGATCATGCTTGGTGATATCAACTTATCGTCATTTGCCAATGCCTGTTCAAAAGCTGCTAATGAATGATGTATGTCAGAAGCCTCATAGTAAATTTCGGTTGAACCGCACCATACTAAAACGATCCTGTCGCAGCCGTTTTGTTCTTTGAAGTTTTTGATATCTTCCATCACGGCATCTGCAAGCTGTTTGCGTGTGCCTTGTTTAACATGGGTGCCAATAAGATTTTTGGCATAATTTTTATCAAAAGCAGCCTTCATTGGTTTTAATTTTTCCAACTCAGGTTTGATGGCGTTCAGAAGTCCCGGCTCCAACACTTTAGCATGCATTGCTGCCTCATAAACATTATCTTCATATACATCCCATCCACCAAAAACAATATCATTCAGATCAGCCAGGGGCACAAAATCTTTTATTTTAGGATAACGGTCTTCGGTTCTTTTGCCTAAACGGATATGGCCCATCTGAGTAAGTGAACCAATAGGTTGTGATATGCCTTTTTTTACTGCCTCAACACCGGCAATCAATGTGGTAGCTACCGCACCTAATCCTGGTATCAATATACCTAGTTTGCCTTTAGCTGGTTGAATGTTGCTTTTCATTTTTTATTTTTTCAAGTTGTTAGTATTATGGCTATAAGCCATACATTTTTTAGAATAGCCCAAAGGACAGCATTTTTCAATAAAGAACCATGCAAACTTGCAAAGTTGACCAAAATATGAAATTAGTCAGCTTTGAAATTGGGCCAGTTCAGGTAATTTTGCGTGAAATACAGATAGGGGTTAAATACTTATAGCCTTAAATAGCCTTTTCATATATCCTGTACGTTTTATATTGGTCGCCACCAATCGCTTCGATCGCGCGGTTCACCATATCATTGTGTTCCAGTGTCCAGGATGCCTCAGCATATTCCAAACCTTTTCTGCGATATTCCTTGATGATATTGCCATATAAAACGGCCTCAATACCCATTTTACGATAGCCGTCAATAACACCAAGCAGCATTATCCTGATACCTTTGATCTTACTTTTGTTTAGTAAAAGTTTAAAAATACCGGTAGGAAGCAATCTTCCGCGTTTGATGGTTTTTAATATCTGGTTAATGTCCGGGATAGCTACTCCGAAGCCAACAATTTTACCGTGCTGTTCAGCCAAAAGACAAAAATCAGGATCAAGGATCATCTTAAGGTCCTTCGCAGTGTAATCAAATTCTTCATTAGTCATCGGGAAGAAGCCCATGTTTTTATCCCATGCAGTATTGTATACTTCGCGTAATGCTGCTGCTTCTTCTTTGAACTTTTTCAGATTTACTTTCCGGATAGTAACATCGCTTCTTTTTAAGCGGTCCTGTAATTTATCCAGCAACTGAACCGATTTATCATTATAGCTGGTTTTATCCCAGTGCCATGCCAGAAGGTCGACCTGTTTTTTTAACCCGGCTTTTTCAACAAGGTCTATGTAATATTCCGGGTTATAGGTCATCATCACCATAGGTGAACTATCGAAACCCTTAACTAATAAACCGCAGGTTTCGTTAGTTGAAGGGTTTACAGGCCCCACTATTTTATCCAGTTTCTTTTCTTTCAACCACTTTATAACGGCATCAAACAATAATTCAGAAACCTCCGGATCATTGACACAATCAAAAAATCCAAAGAAACCTTCGTTGGTTTTATTGAATTGGTTATGGTTGGTATTATTAATAGCTGCTATACGGCCGACAATTTTATCACCATCATAAGCTAAAAAAGGTTGTACTTGTGAATGTTTATGAAAAGGGTGTGTTGTTAAAAGGTCGCGCTGAGCAATAAATAATTCCGGTACGTAGTATGGATCATCTTTATAGAGATCGTGAGGGAAGTCAATAAATTTAGCCAGTTCTTTTTTATTACTAACCGGAACTATTTTTTTCATGGGGTATATGGGGTTTTAATTGGTATTAAAAAAGTCATCCCGGTAATTTTACCGGGATGAAAAGTTTATATATTTTCTTTGATCATCGACACACCGACCTCTTTAAACACCTTGTTTATTTTATCAATCGCCTCTTCTATCTGTGCAAACGTATGT
>DATHLW010000294.1:0-10911 GCA_035487675.1 Mucilaginibacter sp.
ATTTGTTTTTTTGATAAAATACTTCATAAATTACATTTTTTAATAAATAACTGATTAATCAATGTCATTTCGGATGGGTAATTATGCAGGAATCAGCTTATTTTAGTCAATATAGTCCCATACAAGGCGTTTGGGACGAGATGTATGGAGTGGATAATATCCGCGATCATTACAGCAAGGTGATCGATTACCTGTCGCGCGAGTCGGCTGAAGATCTGTCAAGAAAAGAGGAACTGGCCAAAAGGCTATTCATGAGTCAGGGTATTACGTTCACGGTGTACAGTAGCGGCGAGGGTATTGAAAAGATATTCCCTTTTGATATTATTCCACGTATTATCACTGCAGCCGAGTGGGCCTTTGTAGAAAAAGGTATCAAGCAACGCCTGAATGCATTGAATCTTTTCCTGAAAGATGTTTATAATAACCAGTTTATCGTAAAAGATGGCATTGTTCCAATCGATATCATTTATTCCTGTCCGCATTTTCTACGGGAAATGTACCAGTTGCAGGTGCCTTATGATATCTATGTGCACATCGCAGGCATCGACCTGATACGTGATCATGACGGGACGTTTTATGTTTTGGAGGATAACCTGCGCACTCCATCGGGTGTAAGCTACATGTTGGAAAACCGCGAGATAACCAAACGCCTTTTCCCGGACTTATTGCCGCAATGTGCAGTCCGTAGTGTGACAGAATATCCAACCATACTTTATAAAAATCTGCTTTCATTATCGCCAAGGCAGATCAGCAACCCGACTATCGTTTTATTGAGCCCGGGCATTTATAACTCTGCTTATTTTGAACATACCACCCTCGCAAGATTAATGGGTGTTGAATTAGTTGAAGGCCGCGATCTGGTGGTAAAAAATCAAAAGGTGTATATGAAAACTACTATTGGCTTACAGCAGGTAGATGTGATCTATCGCAGGGTTGATGATGATTACCTTGATCCGCTGGTGTTTAATCCATCGAGCATATTGGGCGTGGCTGGTATTATGGGTGCATACCGTAAGGGGAATGTTGCCATAGTGAATGCGATTGGCAATGGGGTAGCTGATGATAAAGCGGTATATGCCTACGTACCCGAGATGATCAAATATTACCTAAATGAGGAACCCATACTAAAAAATGTACCGACCTTTCAGTTGAGTAACCTTGACGAGCGCAAGTATGTGTTTGGCAACATCAATAAAATGGTGGTAAAAAAGACCAACGGGAGTGGTGGTTACGGTATGCTGATGGGCCATGCATCATCAGACGAAGAGATAGAAGATTATAAAAAAGAGATACTGAAAGACCCACGCAATTTTATTGCACAGCCAACCATCAGTCTGTCGGCAGCACCATGTTATATACAAGGAGGCTTACATCCGCGCAGGATTGACCTTCGGCCATATGCGTTATGTGGTCCCGATGGAATAGAGATTGTTCCCGGGGGATTAACCCGTGTAGCGCTAAAGGAGGGGTCACTGGTAGTGAACAGTTCACAAGGAGGCGGTAGTAAGGATACGTGGGTGTTAGCGTGAGATTAAAGGAGAAAGCTAAAAGTTGAAAGGCTTTATTAAATTAAACTTAAAAATTCGAAATCGTAAATTCGATATTCGATATATCACAATATGTTAAGTAGGGTAGCAGCAAGTTTATATTGGTTAAGCCGTTACGTAGAGCGCAGCGACGGGATTTTACGCATGCTCAAAATCAACTATGCATCATCGCAGGATACGGCGCAGGAATTTACATGGGAACCTGTGATCAGGATATTCTCCGGTCATGGCGAGGAAACGGAAAAACTGGCTAATGACAGCCGTGCTGTTATGCGCTATATGGTATCGGGCAAAAACAACCCTAACTCCATACTCAATATCATCACATTCGCCCGCGAAAATGCAAGGGGTGTGCAGGAACATATCACCAAAGACCTTTGGCAATGCCTGAACGAATATTATCATACCGTAAAGGATACCCGGTTGGACAATGCTCTTAAAAAAGATGACCCCGTGAGTGTACTGGATGTGTTGATAAAGCAGGTAATGCTCTATTACGGGACTGTCGAGATCACAATGGAGCGTGGCGAAGGGCGTAGTTATATGAATATCGGGAAATACCTGGAGCGAGGCATACAATCAGTTGATATACTCGACACCAAATTTGGATCGATAGACGACAACCCGGACCTGCTGACGGATACTACTTACTGGAAACACTTGCTGCTGTCATTAGGTGGGTATGAGCTTTACCTAAAAACTTATCGCGAAGGCTTTGAAGCCGAGAACGTATTAGAGCAGGTTGTATTGAACAATGATTTTCCGCGCTCTGTAATTTATTCGGTTAATCATATTCAGCGTTACTTTGAGCGCTTGAAGAATGATAGTAACATTGACGACTATCGTGAACTTTCTTTTTACATCGGGAGGCTGCAAAGCCACATCAAATACAGTTCGGTAAAAACGATCAAGGATGAGGGCCTGCACTTGTTTTTAACGCAGATACGCAGCCAGCTTTATGGTATTGGCGATGCACTCAACAATCATTATTTTGCGAATTCCTGAGTTATTAACTTATTGAGATTTTATTATGCCTGAATTTAAGATTCAACATTTAACCCAATACACTTATCCGGCGCCTGTCCGCGACAGCGCCAACCAGATCATTCTGTACCCTATCCAGGATGAATACCAAGAGGTAATAAAGCAGGATATACATATCAACGGTGACCCGGTGATAGATACCTTTATAGATTATTATGGTAATAAGGTAGGCAGCTTTACTTACAGCGAAGCACATTCTACATTACTTATAAATTCAAGAATACTTATTCAAACCAAATATAGGCCATTGCCGGGTAATGATATTTTTCCGGCACAACAATGGGAAGACCTGAAGCACCTGCGCTATATGGTGCCTTATATTGACTTTTTGAGACTCGAATATTTTGATGGCTTTGCTGATCTGAAAGAATTGGTAGAATCCGAAAAATCAAAAGATGATACACCTTACCAGGCGGCTTTGCGTTTTTGCCATTATGTGTATGATAATTTTAAATATATCAAAGGAGTTACTACGGTAGAAACTACGCTGGATGAGATATGGAAGCTCAAAGCAGGCGTGTGTCAGGACTTTGCCCATATCTTAACGATGATGCTGCGGTTGGTTGACATTCCTGCCCGTTACGTAAGCGGTTACATCTGCACGCATCGCAGTACTACAATGCGTGGCGAGGGTGCGACACATGCCTGGGTAGAGGCTTATATACCTGATTACGGCTGGCTTGGCATCGACCCCACCAATAATTGCATTGCCAATGAAATGCATGTCCGTTTGGCGGTGGGTCGTAACTTCCTGGACTGCTCACCTGTAAAAGGTGTTTACAAAGGCGCGTCAGATCACAGACTTGATGTGTCGGTTTCAGTTGGTTACGAGGATGACGCTCCATCCATGCATCACCCCGGCGAATTTATAGAAGTTCCGGAACATAAACCGGTAAGTGAGCTTCAGAAAAACAGCTACCAACGCTACATGGAAATGCTCCAGCAACAGCAGCAACAACAACAGTAAAATTAGGCTTTCTTAACGGTCGCTATTAGCGTATCCAGTTTTGGCACTTTTTCAAAAGCCTTTACCAGGTTGCCCTTACGATCATATATGGCAATGTAAGGGGTGGTTCTCACCTGGTAATATTGTTGCACTACGTAAGTATGCCCTTCCGTACCAACTGTCAGGTTGGGATATTTTGCCAATTTAAAATCACGGTTGAAATTTTTGATCATCTTCAAAAGGTTATAATCTGTAAAGGTGACCATCACAATTTGCGCATCGCCAAACTCCTTCATTTTAGGCTCCATCTCATACATCAGGTGCTGGCAATGGCTGCAATCCGGCGAAAAATAAATGATCATCACCGGCTTATCCTTTTTAAGATCGTTATAGGTAAAATAAGTACTGTCGGCCTTTAGTATTTTAAAATGAGGGATATGCTCAATGTTCTGTTTAGTTTGTGCCTGTGTGCATCCTGCAGCTATAACCAGGCTTAAAATAAAGAGTAGTTTTTTCATTATGGAGATAAATGTAAGCGTTTTTATAATGAGAAAGCGGTTGTTGCCATAAATTTACAAAAGGTTATCCATTTGCTTCCAGCAATTCGATCTGCCAGGCAATGTGCTCTTCAGTTATTGGATATAACGCATTATTCCTTATAGTCTGATAACCCGCCTCGAATAGCTGGATATATTGCCCTCTATAAGATGGAATATACTCGATAGTCTTTTGGCCATCCAATCCAATAATTACTAATTTTCCTTCGCAATCTTCGGGTTCTACACCATAAGCAGGGTCAATTGGCAAGATTGATTTATCTAATTGCGCTTCCTGAACATCAACCCTATCTTTAATATAACTACCCAACGTGCCATGTATCACAAATGCTGGCAATGGCTGGGCAATGAGCAAGCACGAGGTCAGGTAAACATTCAACTGATGCGGGTAGGATAAATGAAAATGAAAATAATCATCTACCTGAGACCCTTCGCGATACGTGGCTGTTGTTTTAGTAAATTTTATTGGCCGGCCGAACAGACTGATCACCTGGTCGATCAAATGTGGACCCAGGTCATAAGCCAATCCATTGGGGTGCATACTTTTTGTCTCTTTAAATTGTTTAGGGCTTAGAGTAGTTTTGTATCGATCGAACCGAAAATGTACTTCAATCAATTCACCCAGTTTTCCGCTTTCAATTGCTTCTTTAACCGATAAAAAATCGCTATCCCAGCGGCGGTTTTGGTAAACCATCAGGTGCTTGTTGACCTGCCTGCTTAGATCATATAATTCCTTCACCTCGGCAACAGTTGCGGCAATGGGCTTTTCAACCAATACATGCTTCCCAGCTTGCAATGCGCGTTTGGCCAAATCAAAATGAGTATTGTTGGGCGTATTGACAATGATCAGTTCGATCTCTTTATCATTAAGCAATTCATCGGTTTCGTTATAACTGATGATGTCCGGGTAATTTGCAGACGCCTTTTTCTCATGCCGTTCCACTACCGCCCTGAACTCAAAGCCTGGGTGTGCATTAATAAATGGCGCATGAAATACCCTCCCGGACATTCCATAGGCCAATAAACCGGTTTTTATGGGTGTTTGCATAGGTACCCCTCTAAACCTCCCCCGGTAGGGGAGACTTCATTTTTGTTTTTAACTAATAAAAGCCCCTCTCTACCGGAGAGGGGTTGGGGTGAGGCTATTCGTCCATCCCAATTGGCGAACCATCGGGCATGTTTAATGTTTCAGCAGGCTGAAATTTATCCGGGTTGTTCTCAAACTCTTTTATCTGCGATAGCCCAAACAACAAGTTTGCTTTGTGATCGTTTGTTGCTGTTAAAAGGGACATATTCATCCATTTCTTTAGTTCGTCTATTTGCAGTAGAGTAATTCCCCTTACATTTTCAGGTGCTTTGGTATTGGCAGCCAGCTCTAGTATTTGTTTTAATGTAAGATTATTGACCAATCGTTGCAGTTCACCTTTATACCCTGTTTGCTGTGGCGCTTTCCAGGTTTGCGCCACCAGTTTGCTCAAAACAGCTTCAAGTCCGGGCTGCGTATTATCCCTTGAATGATACTCCACAAGGCGGGCAGCACGCTGTGATTGCAGCATAAATTGCAATGTGTTGCTTGCTGCTGATTCGGCAGCGGATAACGGATCGAACGTCAATCCTGTACGTGATTTAAAAGTCTCCCTTGTACGCGGATATCCTATCGGTCTCGGTGGTATTTTTTCTATCAGTTTTTCAGGTAAGGCCAATGCATCAGGTGATATAGTTCCCATCAATGCATCAAAAGCTTTCCATTGTTCGGCAGGTGGGACGAATTTGGTAATGGTTTGGCCATCATTTTTTAGCGCGAAGGTATAATATAAGCCACCCAGCATTTTAGATGCCGCTTCAACCTGGTAACGGTGCATCAGGTACATGGGTACCAGCACTTCTTCCAAAGTAGCCATTGGTGCATCCTGCCTGATCGCTTTTTCAGAGAAATTATCGATCACGTGCTTCCTTACCGTCATTAGTCTGTTCAACTCGTCAGCGGAGTTTGTGCCTGCATCCCAAAGATGTGCCTGAGGATGTGCACCACCTGCCGGTCGGGCATCTTCGTCTGAGATATACAGATACCCCTCCTTCAAAGTCTCGATCATAATATCTTTTAATGCCTTATCCTCATCGGTCCCGGCGGGAAAATCCTGGTAACCATATAGGACGGTTCGCTTATCCCAGCCACCTATGCCGGTGCTGTAAGCATTGCTTAAGTCGACAGAGCCATCTGCAGCCAGCGTAAACACCGGCGGTGGGTAATCCATCACCGATGCCCTGTTATTGACACTTGCGGTAAAATTATGCTGAAAACCCAAAGTATGGCCTACCTCATGTGCAGCTAATTGGCGCAGACGTGCCAGCGCTAGTAGCATCATCTTATCGCTCACAGGCTTACCATCTTCATATGGCTGAACGAGCCCCTCAGCAATCAGAAAATCCTGCCTGTCGCGTAATGAGCCCAATGAGACCTGACCTTTAATAATTTCCCCTGTACGCGGATCATTAATCGATTCCCCATACGACCAACCCCTTGTTGAGCGGTGTATCCATTGGATCACATTGTAGCGAATATCCATCGGGTCAGCATCTTCGGGCAATAGTTTTACCTGGAAAGCATCCTTATATCCGGCCGCCTCAAAAGCCTGGTTCCACCATGATGCGCCTTCCATTAAAGCGGCGCGCACAGGTTCTGGTGCGCCACGGTCAACATAATAGATAATCGGTTTTATAGGTTCGCTCATAGCCGCTGACGGGTTTTTCTTCTCGAGCCTATGCCTGGTCAACAATCTCTTTACTATGGGTTGATCAATAGGAGTGGCATAATCCATATACTCCACATCATAATGGCCCGAACGCGGATCGAATTTGCGCGGTTTGTATTTATTATCGGGCAGCCTGATAAAAGACTGATGCATCCTGACGGTCACAAAATCAGGGTTGGGCGTTACTGAACTGATCTCTGATCCGGTACCAGTACCGGCTAAAGTGATGATAGCCTCAAACTCCGAATTATCCGGGAAGCTTTTGGTATTGGGCAGGTATATCGCCGAACGGGTATCATCTGCATGATAACTACCCTGGTTGCTGTTGCCCAGTTTGCGGGCCAGGTTATGGCTGTCGTGAAGCAGGAATGGCGTAAAGTCAACCAATGCCCTGGTACTGTCTTGCGCTTCAGTAGTAAAGCCCCAGATAACAGACTGTGCAAAAGCTTCTTCAACTGATTTGCGTTCATCAGCATTATTACTAATAGCCCGATAGCTGTAGTTGGGCTGAACCAATAAAACTTTATTACCTATCCTGATAAATTTCACAATACGACTGCCCCCGATCTGCCCCCGATCCATCCCCAGGTCATTTGAACCAACTCCGGCGGGCAATGAATTCACATACAAAAACTCATCGTTGAACCTGTTTATCTCCAACAGAACCTGTCCAGTTTTATCGTTCCAGTAAAAATTAAAGTAGCCGGAATATTTGGTCAGTCCTTTGATTTTGGATTCAAAGTCACTCCCCTTTTGGGCATTAGCAAACTGAAATACATTGATAAAAAGAAATAGCGATAGGTAAACTTTTTTCATATGGCGAGAGCTGGATTGTGAGCCTAAAAGTATTATTTTCTCAGGCTTTATCCAATAAAAAAGGGATAGACATATGCCCATCCCCTTCTTAAATATCTTATTCTTTATTGTATACTGCTGCGTATAGCTTGTGCCGAATCCAGATGCATTTTTAAAACAGGTATTGTTTTGGCGGCGAATGCCTTCAGGCTTTGATCTTTACAGTTAGTTGAGGCGTTTTGATACAATGCTATCGCTTTTTTTTCATCATCAATCATTGCATCTACATAAGCTTTATCAAAATCATTCCCTTGTTTCATAGCCAATCTGTTCGCCTGGCGCATTTCGGCCATGCCTGGCAAAGCAGGCAGCGTTATTTTCTTGTCCTTTGCAATGTTTGCCAGTTCGTTGCCAAATTTGGTATGGTTGTTTACCAGCATAGCGGCAAAATTTCTCACTCTTTCATTTGTAGTTTTTTCCTGTGCCATCTTTCCGTTATTCACTTCGTTAATGCCGTCGTTAGTGGCTATGGAAGCGAATTTTACATCCCCGGCACTAACAGTAGGAATTAACGTAACCGGGTGAACATCATGTTCCTTATTCTCCTGCATTTTTCCGGCGGCGTTAGTACCCGTCACAGAAGCAGTATCCTTTACATCATTCAGGAAAGTATCGGCAGCTACTTTATCATTTTTCCCGTTTCCTTTACAAGCATGTAAAAGCAATGCAGCAAGTGTTACTAGTATAATTGAGGCAAATTTCTTCATTCCAATAGCAATTTATCTTCTTTTCAGCCTTAAACGATAATCAGAAAATTAAGTTTTTTATCCGATCCATCCAATACTTATTTAGGTTATGTTATCTAAAAGTTTTACTATTTTTGAGCCACAAAAAAACAGAGCAATATGAATTTCCCGGCTGAATTAAAATACACCAAAGACCACGAGTGGATAAGAATTGAAGGCAGCAACGCCTACATAGGTATAACCGAGTTTGCACAAGGCGAACTAGGTGACATAGTTTATATTGACATCTCCTCTAAGGGAAAAGAAGTACACAAAGAAGAAGTTTTCGGAACTGTTGAAGCAGTAAAAACAGTATCTGATCTGTTTATGCCGCTTACAGGAACTGTTAGCGAAACAAATCCAGCACTTGACAATCAGCCTGAACTGGTAAATTCTGATCCTTATGGCGAAGGATGGATGGTGAAGATCAGCATAAAAGATGCGTCTGAAATTGATAGCCTGCTTTCGGCAGACGCTTATAAAGCACTGGTTGGCGCTTAATGCTTAAATGACAATGTTTTCAAAATATCACTGGCCCACTTTTTTGTGGGCCTTATTTATTTTCATCATGTGCTCCATTAAGATCGGAGACAATATTGCACATGAACCGATATTCTTCCCGGGATTTGATAAACTGGTACATTGCGGCTTCTTTTTTGTATTGGTAGTTTTTTGGTGCAATGGCATTATCAGGCAACAAAACAATAAGCTTTTATCGTATAAATCTGGAGTAATAGTTACTTTTATTTCTATACTATTTGGTGGCTTAATTGAGTTATTACAATTGACCATCTTTACCTGGCGAAGCGGCGAATGGCCAGACCTCTTTGCCGACACAGTAGGCGCATGTATGGGAATATTTGGGGTAATGATAATTGACAGGGCAAAAAATTATGAAAAGAGTTAAATATTTATTGGTATTGATCGCGGTAGCAAGCCTTTCATCATGCGGCATCTTTAAAAAAGACTGCGGTTGCCCCCACTTTAGTAAAGCCAAAAGCCACACTAATACAGTAACTAAAATCAGTTAATGGCTAAATATCCAATCCAAAAGATCAGAATAAAATCATATTTTCATTTTATTTACCCTTATTTGGATTTAATTTAAATAAGGTTTACATTTGTTCAGTTAATACAATTAAGAACATGAGGCTTTCGCAACTTGAAGTAGGAGAAACAGGAGTAGTTAAGGAATTTACTGACCTTGAAATGTCGGTGAAGTTGATGGAAATGGGATGTTTACCGGGCGAGCAGATCACTGTTTCACGTGTTGCCCCTCTTGGCGATCCAATTGCCATTCATGTTGCAGGCTACCAGTTAAGTTTGCGTAGAAAAGAAGCTTCAACTATTATACTGCAGTAATTTTATAGCAAGTGGATGCTGATCTGAAAGTAGCGCTTGTAGGAAATCCAAATACCGGTAAATCAACGCTCTTTAATGTTCTAACCGGGCTCAATCAAAAAATCGGGAACTTTCCGGGTGTTACGGTTGATAAAAAGACAGGCTTTTGTGACCTGCCCGATGGGCGTCGTGCTCAAATAATCGATCTTCCGGGCACTTACAGTCTTTACCCTAAAAGCAGGGACGAGTCCATCGTATTTTCTGTATTGGCGGATAAATCCAATCCTTTACGTCCGGACCTGGTAGTTATTATACTGGATGCTTCCAATCTGAAAAGAAACTTATTACTATACACCCAGGTTGCCGACCTCAAACTACCCGTAGTAGTTGCATTAAACATGATGGACCTTGCCAAGAAAGGCGGTATCACTATTGATGTTAATGCATTTGCGCAAAAATTGGGGGTTCCGGTTGTACCGATATCAGCCAGAAAGGTTGAAGGTATTGATCAATTAAAGTCTGCCATTAATTATGCCAATAAAATAGCGCTGCAGGAAGACACGATTGATGTAGAGGCTATGGCACCGCAATTGATCGCTAAAATAAGCGAGGAGTTACAGGTTGATAATCCTTATTACGCTTTACAACTGGCGCATCAGCATGAAACTATCAATTTTTTGACTCCTGCTGAGAGTGATAGGATTGAAGAGCTTGAAAAGGAATGTAACTTCCACTCGCAGAAGGCCCAGGCGTCAGAAACCATAGCACGTTATAATTTCATCAACGACCTGTTGTATGATACCGTAAAAAAACAGGAAACCGCACAAGATGAAACGCTGAGCAATAAGATCGACAAAGTTTTAACTCATAAAACTTTCGGCTTTATTATTTTCTTTGCGATCCTTTTATTTATTTTCCAGTCCATCTTTGCCTGGTCAGCTTACCCGATGAAGCTGATCGCTGACTTTTTTGTGTGGGCACAAAGTTCCTTACATCATATATTACCTGCCGGGCCATTGACCAGTTTGCTGGTTGACGGTGTAATAGCGGGATTAAGCGGGGTAATGGTATTTATCCCACAGATCGCTATCCTTTTTGGCTTTATTTCGATACTGGAGGATACCGGCTATATGTCACGCGTCA
>DATHLW010000295.1:0-8772 GCA_035487675.1 Mucilaginibacter sp.
TGCTGATTGCAGGCACCGGCATGTATATTTCCTATTATCATAAAAGAGAAAATGGGATCAGTTGGGAACAAAATTTCCGGCACATCGCTATTCGCTCGGTTAAATTGTTTTTATTGGGAACCGGTTTGCATTGTGTTTATGCAGGTAAATTGGTTTGGGAACTATGGAATGTCCTGACGCAGTTATCCTTTACAACCATCATCGCTTACCTGATCATTAACAGGTCCTTTAAATTCCAGATAGCAATTTCTGTGGTGTTATTGATCATTACGGAGCTGTTATATCGGTTGATATTGATGCCAAATTTTGACCAGCCCTTTGTAGAATACCACAACTTTGGCTCCTATATGGATACAGTACTGATGGGAAAGATAAACCATGACGGTTGGGTAGCGATCAATATTATTCCTACTGCGGCACATACCATATGGGGCGTATTGGCTGGGAGATTACTCGTATCGGATAAACCGGCTCAACAAAAGATAAAATACCTGCTTATTGCAGGCATAGCAGGTTTGGTTTTGGGCTTCGGACTTGATTTGGTTAATATTACGCCAATTATCAAACGGATCGCGACAAGTTCATTCACATTTGCATCGGGCGGTTGGGTATTCCTGATGATGGCGTTTTGGTACTGGCTCGTTGATTTTAAAAAGTACAATAAATATGCCTGGATAGCAGTAGTAGTAGGGGCGAATGCCATATTTATCTACCTGTTTTTTGAAACAGTGGGTTATCAATGGGTTGATGGCGCCGTGGCAATTTTTGTACATGGCTTTGCCGGGCTGGCAGGTATTGCCCCTAAAATATCAGCCGTTATATCGGCACTGGTAACATGGGTATTTGAATGGAGCTTGTGCTATTGGCTGGCGAAGAATAAGGTGTTTATTAAGTTGTGAGACACAATTCATGGTGTCTCTACATTTATATCACAATCTTTTCTTCAAATTTTCCTTCACCCCGTTTTCCCATTCACCTTTGAGAATACTCAGCACAATTGAGTCGCGGCGGCTGCCATCTTCCAGCCACATATGGCTTCTCAGTATACCCTCGGGTTTACAGCCTATGCTTTTCATAGCGGCAATGCTTCGCTCATTCCTTGCATCGGCCCTGAATTCGACACGGTACATGTTCAGTTGTTCAAATGCAAATTGGAGCAATAAAAACTTGCAATGTTTGTTTAAGCCCGTTCCCCTGAATTTTTCACCATACCAGGTATAGCCCAGCTGCAGCATATTATTTTGAGGCTGGATATCATAAAACCGTGTGCTACCTGCACATTGGTTGGTCCTTTTATCAAATACAATAAAGGGGTACTCTTTGCCTGCTTCGCGGTTGATTAATGCAGTTTCCATATACCTGCACATACCTTCTTCGCCACGTGCACTTGTTTGTGAGAACTTCCAGGTATCAGGTTCATTCAAAGCAAACGGGAGCAAAAACTCAATGTCAGATTCCTTTAATGGTCTTAATAATACTTTTTCGTCTTCTAAAATATAATCAGTCAGGTGATTGAATGGACTTTTCATGATGCGATTATACTCAATTTTACTTTCAAAATTTTGGCAAAACATTACCGGACCGCAATTTGAAGCGGGTATCACAAATTAAATCAGTCGTTTCGATTTTAGCCTGCTATCGCTGAAGTTTTACGGCTCGCTCTTAGTTTGATGATCTGGTATATAACGCCTATAACGTAGACAACCATCAAACCAGAAAGCGCCTTCTGCAAAAGCGGATCGGCTGGGCCATTAGCAATAGGCTGACTTATTGGTAACCGGGTCAAGGATTCTACTATAGTCGGTATAAATGATAAGAATAAGGTAGTCGACATAATAATCACCTGCACATAATCAGCCAGTTTGCCAAATATGCGAAGTTGACGGGCATATATCCCGATGGGCAATAATATAAAAATGATGATTGCAAGATAGTGACCCGCAGTAGGGTGACCTAATTTCATAATTGGCAGGCTCGTAAGACAAGTTAATATTGTTAACCAGACATACCATTTGCCCGGTCCGTTTTTTGGGTCGATCCTTCCTGAAAGGTACAAGGCATAAAGTCCGGCAAGTATAGCAAAGATACTAATGGAGGTGTGAATAATGCCAAGAATTGAAAGGTGGTTTGGTACGTAAATAGCACCGAGGATTGAAAGGTGATTTGGTGTGGTCATGGTTGTGAGTTTTTAACCAATTTACTAAAAATAGAATTATACAAGCAGTTTACTTAAAGCAATGTATTAATTATCGTTTGTATTGTATTAATTCATCAGTATTTATAACCAACAAAGCCCATCCGTTTTATCCGGACAGGCTTTGTAATATATTTAGAAAAGTGATTTTTATGGATTTTCAACAGTTACATCCTGTGCTAACTTGGCATCATCAGGCGTTTTTTCAAGATCACGGTCAAGGTCGTAAAGCGCGTTGTCCCTGGCTTTTGCCCCGCCGGCAATTTTAATTTTTGATAATAGGTCCAGAGCCAGGGTTTCTTCTTCGGTTTGTTCTTTTACAAACCATTGCATAAAGTTCCATGTGGCCCAATCTTTTTCGGCCATACTCATTTCAACAATCTTATAAATACTCCTGGTGTTTTCCACTTCTGATTTGAATACCTTTTCAAAGCAGTCGTTCACATTTTTGGGGTCGTGTCCTGGGGCTGGAATTTCAGTTACTACCACTTTAGCACCTCTTTTCAGGATGTATTCTAATATTTTCATCATGTGGTTGCGCTCTTCATTCGCATGCCTGAAGAGGAAGTTTGCTATCCCGTCATACCCTTTTTCGCTCGCCCATGAAGCATATGCAAGATATATCTGGGAGTTAGATGCCTCGTTGGTCATCTGCTGATTTAATGCTTTTGCAAGTGTAGATGATAGTCTGTTAGTTTCCATAAAATGGTTAACTAAAATTGGGCAGAATGGTTTGGTATTTTAATTGAATAAATCTCGCTATTAAACCTATTTTTGAAACAGCCACTTATATTGTACATGAAAAGCTTTTTAGACCAGAATTTCCTGCTTAAAAATAAAACCGCCGAGCGTTTGTATCATGATTACGCTAAGGATATGCCCATCATCGATTACCATTGCCATCTTGATCCTGAACAAATGGCAGGGAATGTTAATTTCAAAAACCTGACAGAGATATGGCTAAAAGGTGATCATTATAAATGGCGGGCCATGCGGGCAAATGGCATAAATGAAGAATTTATAACCGGAGGAAAAAGCGACTGGGAAAAGTTTGAACAATGGGCCCTAACGGTTCCTTATACTTTGCGTAATCCGCTTTACCACTGGACACATCTTGAACTACAGCGGTATTTTGATACACATGAACTTCTTTCGCCGAAAACCGCTGAGTCAATTTATAATAACTGCACCCAAAAGTTGCAAAAGCCGGAGTATAGTGTTCAGAGCCTGATCACTAAAATGAATGTGGAAGTGATCTGTACCACCGATGACCCGCTTGACGGTCTGGAGCATCATCAAAGGATAAAAGGAGGTAACTGGCCCGTTAAGGTTTTCCCGGCATTTCGTCCTGATAAGGCAATGAATGCTGATGATCTTAAAGCGCTGAACGAATATATTGATAAGTTGGAAGCGATTGAAAATACCTCCATTGCTAGTTATGAAGACTACCTGATTACATTAAAAAAACGCCATGATTATTTTGCTGAGAATGGTTGTACGGTGTCCGATCATGGTTTAGAACAGCTTTATGCGGAGAATTTTACGGGCCAGGAAATCTCGGCCATATTTAATAAGATACGTCTGCAAAAAGAATTAGAACCCATTGAGGTATTGAAATTCAGATCGGCTATGGTGTATGAATTTGCTTTGTGGGACCATGAGAAGGGGTGGGTACAACAATATCATATTGGTGCTTTGCGCAATAATAACTCACGTGCCTATCGCGAGACCGGCCCGGATACTGGTTATGATTCCATCGGTGACTTTAGTCAGGCTATGGCTTTATCCAAATTCCTAAACAAGCTGGATAGCACTAATCAATTAACAAAAACCATTATTTACAATCTTAACCCCGCTGATAATGAGATCATCGCCACTATGGCGGGTAATTTCAATGATGGCTCTGTTGCAGGGAAGATACAGTTTGGCTCGGCATGGTGGTTTTTGGATCAAAAGAACGGCATGACGAGGCAATTAAATGCATTATCAAGCATGGGGCTTTTGAGCAAGCTGGTTGGTATGCTTACGGACAGCCGCAGTTTTTTGTCCTATCCGAGACACGAGTATTTCAGGCGACTGCTTTGTAACCTGTTTGGCGAGGATATTGAGAACGGAGAACTACCAAATGATATAGAATGGACGGGTAAGATCGTTCAGGACATTTGTTATTACAATGCGAAGAATTACTTTGATTTTAAATAGCTTATTCTTTATACCTGATCTTGATTACCAGTTTTTTTAATGTATCGTAACCATCAATTTTAATGTCCGGGCGATGCGCATCCTGCGGGAAGAATAAGAAAAATTCTTTTGGCGTGGCTGTGAGATATTTCCCTTCAACTGTATAGTTGGCCGCATCCCGGTTTTCGTTGTACTCTTCTATTACTTTCGCTGCAGAAACAGGGGAAACGCCGATATTTATCTTCCCCATAATTACGTATTGCAGATCAATGTATTTTCTATGTGATTCCCATTTCACATCTTCCAGCTTTTTGGGAGGGCCCAGAGAGATCGTAGCGTAGGCATTATCGCCATCAATGGTGTACTTACCTGGTGCAAGAGTCGCCAGTTTACTATCACCCAAAAATACGAAGGCCTTATCCCATAACGCTTTATTACTTTCGTATTGCTTCATAAACTCGACGCTGTTGATGGAAGGATCTGGCTTAATTTTCAGGTCTTTTGCCCATGCCCGACTTTTTATCCATTTGCTGGCTTTTTTAACGTTGGCTGCCGAATCAGTTTGTGCATCGGTGAACCCGGCTACAAAAAGAAAAATTAAAAGCAGGATGATTTTTAAAGATTTCATAGGTGAAATGAATTGGAAATACCAATATACATGTAAAAAAATTATGTCGGTAAGATGACATAACTTTTTAACTATTTGTTTGAATTTTGTAATTTTGTTTGTATGTCAATAGAAACATTAGAAGATTTTTACAAGAATAAATTCGACTGGATGCCTGACAATCTCCAGCAAAACATTGGGCATTTTAATGTCTTCAAGATGGAGAGCCATGTGGTGCCTACGGGTAAACAAATCACGTATAGCCGTAGGAGCTACTACAAGATCAGCCTTACGCGTGGTAATGGGATTTGCCATTACGCAGACAGAAGCATCGAATTGTCGGGTACCTCGCTTATGTTTTTTAATCCACAGGTGCCCTATACCTTCGAATCGCTGGTAGATCACAGATCAGGCTTCTTCTGCATATTTACTGATGAATTCTTTACTGGTAGATTCAGGGGTGGTTTAAGCGATCTGCCAGTATTTGCCCTGGGGGGCAAGCCGATATACTCGCTTAATGAAGAGCAGGAAGATCATGTAAGCGGCTTGTTTATGAAAATGCTCGACGAGATCAGCTCTGATTATGAGTTTAAATATGAACTGATAAGGAATTATGTAACAGAGGTGGCGTATTATGCGCTTAAAACAACTCCATCAGAAAACTTGTACAAGCATATTGATGCCAAATCAAGAATAACATCGGTATTCACTGAGTTATTGGAGCGCCAGTTTCCGATAGAAACGCCTGCACAACGATTTTCAATGCGTTCGGCCAGCGACTTTGCACAGCGGCTTTCGGTGCATGTAAATCATTTGAACAGGGCCATCCGTGAAACCACGGGTAAAACTACTACCGACCACATTGCCGAACGTTTGCTAAGGGAAGCTAAATCCTTGTTGAAACATACTGACTGGAATGTATCTGAGATAGGGTATTGCCTGGGCTTTGAAGAACCCACCCATTTCAATAACTTTTTCAAAAAACAAACCCAACTGACACCATCTTCTTTTAGAAATGTTTGAATTTCGTAACCATTGGTTTGAATAATGTAATGCTTTGCCCTTGTTGCTGAGCTAAATTTGTTCTTATGAAAACAAGAACAGAAACGGATAGTAAGAAAAAAGTATGGTTCATTACCGGTGCATCAAAAGGATTCGGTCTTAGTATTGTGAAACAGTTACTCTGTGCAGGGCATTTTGTTGCTGCGACATCGCGTGACAAACAGGCATTAGCTGAAGCAGTAAACCGGGATGAGAGTAGTTTTTTGCCACTGGAGGTCGATCTGGCCAATGAAAGCAGTATATCACTGGCCCTGCAACATACCTATGAAGAATTTGGCCGGATAGATGTGGTAATCAACAATGCTGGTTATGGTATCGGTGGTGCAATAGAAGAGTTGACAGATGAGGAAACCCGGAAGGCTTTTGATATTAACGTATTCGCTACCCTGAATGTAATACGGGAAGTAATGCCTTATCTGCGCAAGCAACGTTCGGGGCATATCATTAATATATCTTCCTCAGGTGGATTTGCCCCGGGCGTGGGCTGGTCAATTTATTGTGCTGCCAAAGCTGCCGTAATCACCCTGACCGAAGTGCTTGCAGAAGATGTAAAACCACTGGGAATTAAAGTCACATTAGTGGCTCCCGGATCATTCCGTACCAATTTCCTGAACGGAGATTCGATAGCAGTAGCACAAAATCAGATCGATGACTATAAGGAGATCACAGAAGCGCGTAAATTATATTTAAAGAGAGACGGCCAGCAACCAGGCGACCCGGAAAAAGCTGCTGCTGCAATCATTAAAATAGCAGGAGAGGAAAATCCACCATTGCATTTACTACTCGGCGGAGACGCTTACAATAGGGTTTTGACAAGATTGGATGCTTTGCATAATGAAATACGTTTGATGGGAGAGGTTACTTGCTCAACGGACTTGTGATTGTCCATTTTAGCTGCCTATTCTCGTTTTGATCAAACTTGATAATTTAAAAGTCTTTTAGGTTTTATCTGACAGCTTAATAAGCGCCAACTTAACCGGATAACCAGACTGGAGAATAGGAATATCCTTTAGATCATACGTGAACCGCTCGTCGTTGAAAATATCAAGGTATTGAGGATTATAATAGAGTATTACAGGATTCTTTTCCCTGATCTGTAAAATCCTTTTTTTAAAGTCCTTCATCATTGCTTCGCGGAATGGATTGAATAAATAGAAAATGTTCCCCTCAGTCGGGAAATCATTAAATATGTTTTCACTTCTTATATCAACATTGCCATAGCGTGAAAGATTTTTTTTTGTCTTCTCGGCAACAGTTTTATTGATTTCGTATCCAATCATCTTATTTTTTAAGCCTTTATAGAGTAGGAAATTAAATACCCGCCCTTTTCCACAGCCCACATCTACAATCACATCCTTTTCGCGAATTTTGAAGAAATCAAAAAAGATCATTCTTAGTTGTTCATACCCGGAGTTTGCTGTGCTTAGGATCATAGAATTCCCATCAATGCTTTCTACGCCTCCGCCAAGAAAGCTTCCCTGGATCAACATATCGATTTGGAAATTTTTTAAAGTTTTTAATAAGTCCATCAGCGATAGAAAAAATGTTTTTCATTCAAAAGTCTAACATTTCAGACAAGAAGGGCAGTTTCGGCAGATTACGGAGATGGCATTTAAGCTAGCTTCAGATGCCCTTTACATTACACTAAAATAAATAGATTGTATAATGGTGTACAATTTTAACAGGCAATAGTTTTGCACTAAAAAGTATGTTTTTCAACATTATTTTAAGGAAGTGCCATAGAATTTAAGGCCGAGGATGCCCGTCATGATCAGCGTTATGAAGAATAACTCGATAAATGAAAAACGCTGCTGAAAGAAAACAATCTCTGCGATCTTGATCATAATCAGTGTGGCCGCTGTCCATACCGCGTAAGCAGTAGCTGTTGGAAGCTGTTTTATAGCAAGTGAAAAGAAATAGATATTGCAAATGCCAAATACGATATAGCCGGCAAACGGTAATATCACAGGCAAACCGCCATTTAGTTTATAGAAAGTAGCAAATTGCAGCTTTTTCATGTCGCTGAATTTCATGAACTTGATCGAGAAGGTCCATGCGGACTCAAAAACAGCTGCAATTATTATATATAACCAGGACAATGTTTTAGCTAATTAATTATTTGTCGTAAGATATGTAATTTTCCTGTACCGGGCTCAATTCAAGCGAATCAGACGGCATGGCTTCTGTATTTTTATAATTGGTATTATCAGTAGCCGGGTTGACCTTGCGAAAGACTTTCCATTTATTACTCATCCACTTAAGTATTCGCGGTCTAAGGTTATAATACCAGTTGAACCAACGGTGCGTAAGTAATTTTTGTTCGTCAAAACGTTTCACTGAAAAGGCATGCTGTAAAAAATAATCTTTTGGGTAATCGTAATACAATCCCCAGTTTTCACGGCTATCACCCGGTTTATGACCGGGATCATATGCTGTCCCGAATAAATGGTCCCATATCGAAAACTTAGTCGAGAAATTAGCGTGGAACACTTCGCGGTAATTGGCATGGTGCCATAAATGCAGCTCCGGAGAATTAAGAATATACTTCAGCTTGCCAAATTTAACATTAACATTAGCATGAATGAACATACCAAACATGGCATCTAAAAGCGCTTTAATGGGTATCACCATCGGGTTGGCACCGAGAATAACGATGGGGGCAAATTCAATGGTTTGATTGATGATAATTTCAACCGCATGCGAACGTGAACCTGCGAGGAAATCGACC
>DATHLW010000296.1:0-8116 GCA_035487675.1 Mucilaginibacter sp.
AATATTGGCATATTTGAATCCTGCTTTTTTTAGAATCTTAATACGATTTCTTGTCGATGTAACCACTTGCGTCGTTGAATTTGGAAAAACAGATAAGGTCACCTTTTCATATTTTAATAAATTAACTGCTGACGCTCCGGGGGAAAAAGCGCAATCAGTCATCTTAAGTTCGCTAGTATCAATTTTGCCGAAAGCAGGAATATCTTTTGATACTTGTGCGGAAGATGTGTGGATAAGAAAATTTAAAAAGAAGACTAGGGATAGAAAGTTCTTCATTGAATGATTTTAAGTATAGTGAAATGCGTTGTCACCGTAGCTAAAATAATATTTGTATGGCTTACGAACTTTAATTTTTCGGGGGTTGCCTCCTACAGGCCTTCTGGCGATCTTCTGGGGCGGCTACAACCACCAACAGCCCTGTCCGCTAACGCGGCCGGCTTTTTCATTTTCTTCTCATCTGCGAGCAAGGTTGCTTATGCTGCAAAAACCCAAAAACCCTGTACAAATGAAAGATAACACTTTACAAGGCTTGAATTGTGCCCGGGACTGGATTCCTTCCATCCAGGATTTTTCAGCTTAACACAATACCCTCCTTAAGAGCCCTTTCATATTTGGTCTTATCAAACTTGTATAAATGCGGTGCGCGATGGGCACCGATATGACGTTTTTCATTTAATTTCTTCAGCAGTCCCAGGGTCATCAGTTTTTTGGGAAAATTGCTGATGTCCAGTTTTTTTCCCAGCAGAGTTTCGTACAGGGCATGAATTTCAGTAAGCGTGAATTTCACAGGAAGCAAGTTAAAACCGATCGGATAATGATATAAGTGCATTCGCATAGTCAGCAGGGCGGATTTGACCATCTCCTCATGATCAAATTCCAGTTTTGGCAGTTTGTCTATATTAAACCAGGCGCATTCTGAAATCAGCGCACTGGAATGCAGTACCGTTTTCGAAAAATCTGTAATGGCATAGAATCCTACGGAGATTGTTTGATCAATTAACCAGTTTTTCCTGGTAATCCTCACCCCGGTGATTTTAAACCATTCTTCCTCGTCGAACTCTTTGAATTTCACCCGGTCCGGGTCACCAAAGGTTTTGAACTGCTGCAGAAACAGATTATCAACTCCGGTTCTTTCCTTTACATTACGGTCTGCCGCTTCTACGAGTTTTTCTGTGCGCCTGATATAGCCCCCAGGCAGGCACCAGTCTTTCAGAGCCTTATGACGGATCAGCAACAGCTTGAGCTGATGGTCATGATATCCGAAAATGGCACAGTCCAGTGAGACATTCGGAATAAATAGTTTGTGTCCGTGCCGGACAAACTCCTTAAACTCTTCTTCGGTTTTCATATATTAAAATTAACCATTACCGCCCGATAAGCGGGATAAAAAATATTATTTAGTAAAAATTACAAAATAAAAAAAAATCCCATTATCTTCATTTAGTCAAAATAACTAAATGACTCACATCTAAATAGAATACGATGCGTACAAACCGAAGGAATTTTATCCGGAAGGCTGCGGCCGTGATTCTGATAGTGTTCGCTACAAAAGTAAATGCGCAAACAAACCCTATAGGTATTTTTGACCGTCAGACAGATATGGGCCGGGTGAAAACCGCCGGTACCTGCAACTATGATGATAAGTTGCAAACTTATACCCTCTCGGGTTCCGGTACCAATATTTGGGGAACGCACGATGAGTTTCATTTTGCCTGGAAAAAGATGAAAGGCGATTTCATTCTGCGCTGCGATGCTTCTTTTATAGGTAAAGGCGTTGAAGAACACCGCAAAATAGGTTGGATGGTACGCGCGTCATTGGATACCGGCTCCAAACATATCAGCGCGGTGGTACATGGCGGAGGTTTAACGTCGATGCAGTTCCGTAAGGAAACGAACGGCGAGATGGCTGAAAAGAAATTCGAAATCAGCCTGCCTGATGTTATCCAACTGGAGCGCAAGGGTAATACTTATATTATGTCTGTCGCGCATAAAGGCGAACTTTTTGCAAGCCAGGAGCTGAGTGATGTAGACTTAGGCGATGATGTGTATGTTGGATTATTCATTTGCCCCCATAACCCGAATGTGGTTGAAAAAGCGGTATTTAATAATGTCCGCATCGTAGTGCCCGCGCCGTCTACGCTGGTGCCTTACAGGCAATACCTTGGCAGCTACCTGGAAATACTGGATGTACAAACTCAAAACAGCCGCATCATTTACCAGGCGCCCAACTCTATACAAGCGCCAAACTGGATGAAGGACGGCGAACAGCTTTTATATAATAGCGATGGCTTGTTGTTTACTTACGACCTGAAAACCAATAAGCCAACCCAGTTGAATACCGGCTCGATAATAGCTAATAATAATGACCATGTTATCTCCTTCGACGGAAAATGGCTGGCTATCAGCAGCGGTGAGGGTAAAAGCTTTTTATCCCTTGGGTGGGTAGTGCCCGTCACCGGGGGCGAACCCAGAAAGTTAACCCCTGTTGGCCCGTCGTACATGCACGGCTGGTCGCCTGACGGTAGGTGGATCGTTTTCTGCGGAAACCGCAATAACGAATATGACGTTTACCGCATCCCGTCAGCGGGTGGCCCGGAAGAACGGCTGACGACTGCCCCCGGTTTGGACGACGGCCCCGAATACTCGCCGGATGGCAAATACATCTACTTTAATTCCGTTCGCAGCGGCCTGATGCAGATCTGGCGCATGGATGCCGACGGTAACAACCAGGTACAACTCACTAACGACGATTATAACAACTGGTTTCCACACGTTTCGCCTGACGGCAAATGGATATCATACATTACCTTCTTGAAAAGCGAAGTCAAGCCAGGCGACCATCCTTTCTATAAGCACGTATACATCAGGGTTATGCCAGTTGACGGCAGCCCCTCAAAAGTTGTTGCCTACCTGTACGGCGGGCAAGGCACCATCAATACCCCGTCATGGTCGCCCGACAGCAAGCACCTGGCATTCATCAGCAACACAGCTCTTTTATTTCCAACAAGTAAATAAATTAAAAAATGAAAAAAGCAACACTGATTAATTTGATAACCTTGATCCTGATAGCGGTCGGGGCAAAAGTAAATGCGCAAACGCCAACAAATTATTTTATCGGGCTTGAGCAGCTAAAAAGATTTTGAAAATTAAATCATCAGATCAATTGCAGAAGATGGGAAATAATAATAAAAACAATTCAGTTTCCCGGCGCAACTTCGTCAAAACCACAGCCGTTGCAACAGGTTCTCTTTTGATTTTGCCAGCGGTTGGCAAAACAGTAATGGTACTGGGGAAGAAAGCTGAGAAAGTTGCCGATAAACCACCAAACTCTAAATTTGGCGGTATCCAGGTTGGGGCTATTACCTGGGCTTTTCGTGATTTTCCGCCGCGTGCGGAAGACATCCTCAAGGCCACTATTGATGCAGGGATTAGTTCAGTTGAGCTTATGGGCGATATTATTGAATCTTATGCAGGGCTTCCCCCCGGACCCAAGGACTTTAGCGGCCCGCTGTCACCCGAAGCGCAGGCAAGATTGGATAAAATGCAAAAATCATTTAAGATCTCGCTGGACCAACTGAAAAAGTATGTGCAGCCTGCGGTTTGGAGCCAAATAGTTTCCGGTATAGAGGGACCAACAGAGGAACAGAAAAATTGGAGGATAAACGCGCCGATGACAAAGTTCAAAGAACTAAGAAAAATGTTTAATAATGCAGGAGTAAATATCCATATTGCTAAGCTTTCGCCCTCTGTGTGGTCCGATCGAGAAATTGATTATGCATTTAATGTTGCCAAAACCTTGGGTGCAAAAGGTGTATCGGATGAAATTGGAGAAGAATCCTGCAAACGGTTGGTACCTTTTGCTGAAAATCATAAGATGTATGCTATTTTTCATAATCACGGTCAATTTGCCGATACAGGTTTTAACTTGGACGAAATACTTAGCCTGTCTCCGGCCATAATGCTGAATTTTGACTGCGGACATTATTATGGCACAACTGGCAATAATCCCTGCGTATTCATTGCGAAATATTACAATCGTATTTTCAGCATTCATCTCAATGATAATTTAGGCCCTCAATCAAAAACACCCGATGCCAGTAAGATATATGGTCAGGGCCAAACACCGCTTACGGAAGTTTTGCTTTTACTAAAAAAACATGCAAAAGATCATAAATGGCCAAAGCACGCCGATATAGATGATACAATCCTCACAATGTCCAATTCCGTGGAAGAGGTGAGATTCTATGTCGAATACTGCAGAAAGGTTCTGGTTTAGAATTTTAGTCAGGTCATTACAAAATATGAGCGGAGGCAAGAATACAGACAGCAAAATCAATGGATTACCTAAAACTTAAAATAGTATGATAAACAGGCGTAAATTTCTCGGAACTGCCGCACTTGCAGGTGCTTTTTCTGCCGTGCCTTTTGGTTTTAAAAGTAATGGGGCAGACTTTAACCCGTCTGAGGGCGGTGTAAAAAAAGCTCCAAATTCAAAATTTGGAGGAGTCCAGATTGGCGTTATGACTTATAGCTGGCGCGATTTGCCTAGTAGTGCAGCAGATATAATAAAGTACTGCCAGGATTCAGGCGTGAATTCTGTTGAGCTCATGGGCGATGTTATTGAATCCTATGCAGGGCTTCCACCCGGACCAAAAGACCTGAGCAGTCCGCTGCCACCTGAAGCACAGGCAAGATTAGACAAAATGCAACAAACATTCAAAATCTCCCTGGATCAGCTGAAAAAGTATGTGACGCCTTCGATTTGGAACCAGATAGTTTCCGGCATCATGGGACCAACCGAGGAACAGAAAACGTGGAGGATAAACGCGCCAATGACAAAGTTTGAAGAACTCAGAAAAATGTTCGATTACGCAGGGGTAAAGATCCATATTGCGAAACTGCAGCCTTCCAACTGGTCTGACGGGGAAATTGATTATGCATTTAAAGTTGCCAAAACATTGGGTGCCAAAGGAATTACTGACGAAGGCAGTGTTGAGGCCGCCAAACGACTGGGCCCGTTTGCAGAAAAATATGGGCTTTTTGCTATTTTCCACAACCATGCTCAATATGCTGATAAAAATTTCAGTCCGGATCCAATACTTGCGGCATCTCCTGCCAATATGTTGAACCTTGATTGCGGCCACTATTTTGGCTCAACAGGATTGAACCCTGCGGATTTTATTAAGAAATATCATGATCGTATAGTCAGCCTTCATCTGAAAGATAAAACCGGCCCTAACACAAAGCCTCCTGATACCAACGAGGTATGGGGACAGGGTCAGGTACCTTTTGAGGATATTCTGCTTCTTCTTAAAGATCATGCAAAAGACAAGGACTGGCCCAAATACGGCGATATTGAATTGGAGTACCCAATTGCTGCATGGTCTAATCCGGTCAAAGAGGTAAAAACATGTGTTGCTTACACGCGGCAGATACTCATTTGACAAATGCAACTTAGGTTTATGACAAGAATTAAATTTTTTTATAAAATATCCCCATGTTATACCAACGACTGCCGCTGAGCAAACTCTTTTTACGATGCCTGCTGTTATTAATGCCGATACTTCTTATCGCGGCTTTCAAAAAAGACCTGCATCCAATAAATATCACAACCATTTTACAAAACGGTTTGGATACAGAAGAAAACAGGTTCAACAAAGTAGTACTTGCTGAAAGATTGGATGAGCCGCTTGACCTGGCGATATTAAAAGGTGGCAAGGTTTTGTTTATTGAACGCAAGGGCAATATTAAACTATACGACCCTGCTGCAAAAACGGTGAGTGTTGTCGCAACCATACCGGTAAGCACAAAATATACTGACAAACAGGGCAAGAAATCCGAAGCCGAAGACGGCCTGTTGGGCATTACCCTTGATCCGAAATATTATGTAAATCACTGGATTTATTTATATTATTCCCCTGCAGGGGATGCATCAGAAAATATCCTTACCCGTTATGTGTATTGGCAGGGGAAGCTAAACCTGTCGTCAAAAAAAATATTGCTTCATGTGGGCACGCAGAGGGAACAATGCTGCCATACGGGCGGCAAGTTGGATTGGGATGCGCAAGACAACCTGTACCTGACAACCGGCGATAATTCCAGTCCGCGCTCTACTGTATATAGCCCAAGCGATGAACGCCCGGGCAGAAGCCCCTGGGACGCACAGAAATCTGCCGCGAACACCAACGATTTAAGAGGCAAGATCCTGCGTATACACCCCGAGGCAGATGGCACATACATCATACCCGATGGCAATCTTTTTCCAAAAGGCACGCCTAAAACAAGGCCGGAAATTTATGTGATGGGGTTGCGCAACCCGTATACCCTATTTGTTGACAAACATACCGGCTACGTGTATTGGGGCGAAGTTGGTCCCGACGCGGCTAAGGATTCCATAGGAAGGGGGCCCATGTCGTATGACGAATGGAACATCGCCAAAAAGCCCGGCTTCTTTGGATGGCCTTACTTTGTTGGCAATAGCCAGGCGTATAATAAATTTGATTTTGCCACCGGCACCTCCGGCCCGTTGTGGAATCCAAACAAACCGATCAATACATCCCCTAACAATACTGGCCTGACTGAGTTGCCACCCACGCAATCCGCGTTTATATGGTATTCATACGGTGCCTCGAAGGAGTTTCCGTTATTGGGCGCCGGCGGCGGCCGTTGCGCCATGGGCGGCCCTTTTTACCGTGCGGAGGATTATAAAACTGCGGCAAGACCTTTCCCACAATATTACGATGGCAAATGGTTTATTTTTGAGTGGATACGCGACTGGATAGAGGTGGTGAGCATGGACAAGGATGGAAATTACAAAGGGCTTGAACGCTTTATGCCACATTCCCAATTCAGCCATCCAATGGCCATGCGGTTTGGGTCAGACGGCGATATGTATGTGCTGGAATACGGCCAGGGTTGGTTTATGCAGAATGATGACAGCAAATTGGTGAGGATTGAATACACTGCCGGGTCTCGCAAGCCGGTGGTAGCAGTAGCGGCAGATAAAACAGCGGGCTCGTTGCCCCTAACTGTAAATTTTACATCCGCAGGCACCATGGACTATGATAATAGTCAGCTTGCATACCGATGGAAAGTTACTTCTGCCTCAGGTGTATACAACAAAACCTTTACAGTTGCCAACCCATCTATAACGTTTGGCAAGCCCGGCACCTACAATGCAGTATTAATGGTTACAAACGCAAAAGGTCTAAAATCAAACGCTACTGTACAGGTTATTGCAGGTAATGAACCGCCACAGGTTAACATTGACATTGTAAAAGGCAACAAGTCGTTTTATCTGCCCGGTAAGCCTTTTAATTATGTTGTTAAGGTAACCGACAAGGAAGATGGCGTAGCCGGAAAAAACATATCTGCGCGTAATGTTAACATCAGCATTGATTATCTGAAAGACCTGTCTCTTGTCGAGCCGCCTCTGCGGAGCCACCGGCCACCGAAAGACGCTACGGGATTTTCAGCAGGCAAAGTCCTTATCGGGCAGAATGATTGCAAGTCATGCCATGCACCCGAAAAGAAAATTATAGGGCCGTCATATGTCTCTATTTCCCAGAAATATAAAAATGACTTGAAGGCGTACACCAGGTTGCCTAATAAAATCATCAACGGCGGTACCGGGGTATGGGGCGATATTGCGATGGCCGCTCACCCGCAGTTGTCAAAGGCCGATGCCCAGGAAATTGTGAAATACATATTAAGCATTGCAAAACCAAAGCCTGCACCGCTGCCTTTGATTGGCAGTTATACACCAAAACTGCCCGACAGCGGTAAGAACGCAGGGGTAGTGGTGATCAATGCATCCTATACGGACAAAGGCTTTAAAGGTGTGCCACGCTTAAATACGCAGGCACAATTGATATTAATGCCTTCAAACATTAAAGCAGGCTCAGCAAAAGCATCAAAGGGCATAAGCAAATTTTTTATGCCTGGTTTGAATAAAGAGATGGTTATTGTGATGGCCAACAACAGTAATTTTTATCTGAACAATTTAGACCTTAACGGTCTTGATAGTGTGACTTTTAACGTTATGGCACCCAGGGAACAATTATATGCCCAGGGTGGCAGGATTGAGATACATCTCGACTCAGCAACGGGCACTTTG
>DATHLW010000297.1:0-3592 GCA_035487675.1 Mucilaginibacter sp.
CTATGTACCGCTACAACTTCGATATTATTAGCCCTAAAGGCTTTGATAACTGCATTTACCTCGTGATCCAGCATCGCAACATCTCCTGCGACGTGAGCTTTTTCCATCGATCCTGTAAATGCCGCCCATGTATTCAGCCCGATGTTTGTGGTCATTTCTGCACCCATATCAATCACATTCAGATCCGCTCTGCCTATAGTGTATTTGATAGTAGGCCCATTAACAGCCGCTTCATATTTAATGATAGCGTTTAATTGTGCCACATCAAAAATATCTTTCCCTGTTTTTGCCGGAGGAGGCCCTGCAGGGGGTTGATTTGCGGGCAATATTTTTGTGCCTGAGATTGCTTGCGCGTATTTTTTTGCCAGTTCTTCGGGTGTGCCCATACCATGCAGGTGCATATAGAAAATACGTGGTTCTTCATAAAAGAAATGGTTATGGATGGCCCCTACTTCTAAACCGGCTGCGTGAGCAGCACTGATCAACGGATTTACTTCATCCTGCAACAATACGCAATCGCTCATTAATACTGCCGATTTGCCATCCATCGTTCTTTTGATAGACACCCACCCACCAAAGCCAAAAGAAATAGGCACAGGTTCGCCTTTTAAAGTAATTTTAAGGTCATTCCGCGGCAATGGTGTAGTATGGGTGGCTTCCGCCTCTTTATAACTGCCTTTTTTACCAATGGCGGCCTCTATTGCTGCAATTTCACCAGCCGTCAAGGCAGGAGTTTTAACTAATGGCAACTCAAATGCTTCTGCTCTTTTTAAATGCAGCAAACTTGCTCCTGTTAGCAAAGCCCCAGCTTTCAATATATTCCGGCGACTTAAAGAATGGTTGTTACTCATGGTAAATGTATTTAAATGGTTTTTATAATGATGCCCAGCAGCGCCGCAGTTAAAATTAAATGCGGTTCTTGTATTTTTTTTGTATAAATCAATATTAATGCAGCTATTATTGCCATTAAGCCGGTTGGAATATCTACAATTGAACGACTGGCTATAATAGCCACAGACCCTACCAATGCCCCTATCACTGCAGCAGTAATACCATCCACAAATGCTTTGACACTTTTGTTTTTCGCGATCTTTTTAAAGTGTGGGGCCAAAATCACTGTAAATAAGAAACAAGGCAGGAAAGTAGCCAGTGCCGCAATAGCTGCACCTGGAAAACCTGCAACCAGGTAGCCAATAAAACCCACAGTGATTACAACCGGTCCGGGGGTGATCATAGCTACAGCTACCGCATCTACAAATTGTGATTCGGTGAGCCAGTGATAATCATTTACCACACCGGCGTGCAAAAAAGGAACGATGGCCAGCCCACTACCAAACACAAAAGTTCCGGCTTTAAGGAAGAATAGACCGATCCTGATTAAAGTATCCTTTGAAAGGTTCCAGAAACCGATGCCAGTCAATAAAGTTACTGGTAAAGTTGCAGGCTTTTTTAGCCATAAAGGTGGGGCTTTAGTGATCATATACAAAAGGCCACAACCTATAAATAAAAGTATCTGCTCTTGTTGGGTAACAATAGTCGTTACTACGGCAGCGAGGTAAAAAACCCACAATAACCAGTTTGCTTTAACTGCTGCAATATTGATCTTACCGACAGATTTCACGGTAAGCTTATAAGCACTGATGGCGATAATACCGATCACTGCAGCGCCTACACCATAGAAAACTTCGCGCATCCACGCAAGGCCGCTGTACATTTGATAAAGCATACCCAGCATCACTACCATAATAAATGACGGCAGCACAAACGCTAAACCGATTAATGTTGCCCCCAGCAGCCCATAGTGCACAAAGCCTATATAAATACCCAATTGCGCTGCCAGCGGCCCCGGTGCGAGTTGCGCCAAAGCCAGCCCCTCCCTGTATTCTTCTTCTGTTAGCCATTGTTTATCATCTACTAAATCCCGGTGCATGTAGCCAACGAGGGCAACAGGGCCGCCAAATCCCCAGGTACCCAATTTCAGGAAATAGATCACTAATTGCCCTAAGGTATATTTGCGTGCTTCCATTGCAAAGCAATACTATAGAGCAGAAGATCATTTAAATAGAACGGATTTAACTATTTGTATCCTTTTTACCTTTTTGGCTGTTTTTCTTGTACCCAGATGGCGTTTGCCCGGTCTGCTTTTTAAAAATCCGGTTGAAGTGGCTTTGGTCAGAAAAGCCGGTGAGATAAGCGATCTCGGTGAGCGAGTATTTGGTGGTTTCAATTAATTCAATGGCTTTCTGAATCCGCATTTTCCGCATGTAGTCGCCAAAGCTCAGGTTATCAAAATATTTGGAAAACTCACGGGAAAGGTAGGCCGGATTAATTTCCAGTTCTTCAGACGCCTGTTGCAAACTCAGGCTCATATGAGTATCCAATTGATCCTGTATCATTTCCTTCAAAGAATCGGCCCAGGCCGGGGCTTTTTTCCCTTTTTCTTGTTTGAGATATTGGTGGTAAACCTGTAGCAGCAATTGTTCAACCGGGCCCTCCTGCCCGTGTTTCTTTTTAAAAAGATGGGTTGCCCAACTATATAAGCCGTCATAGATCACAATACCTAACTCCAGCAATTCATGGTCATCATTACTATTATAAGCTAAACCTGAAAATATAGCTTCCAGTCCGGCAGCCTGCGGTGCAAAATCATGCCGGTCGGTATCTGCGCCACGCACAATAGCGGCGATACGATGCAGTGCCGGATCTTTTAACTGATGTTTTTTAAGAAAATAATCAAAAGTGCATTGATCTTCATAATGGCTATATTCAACACCAGGCAGGTCAAAAGGGATAGCATCCAAAGCTGCGGCCTTCTCCAGCACCTCTGCATACGGGACATATAGGATTTCCCCATCCGGATCAATAAACCGTTTGATTAGCCAGGGACAGGCAATGCGATCGATCTTTGGTTTTTCGCGGGTGATCCATTTCATGGTTACAAAATAAATTCAGATTTATCGGCTAAATTAGTCAAACCAATGAAAAGCAAACATTCCATATCAATATTGTCCATTCTAATTATCCTCTTAAGCGGATGCAGCCATTCACCTGGTTATGGACAAAACATACTCAAACTTGAAAAAGAGATACAAATGCCGGTCGTTAAGGGGCGTATCGATCACCTGGATATTAACCTGAAAGATCAGGTAGTTTATGTAGCGGCACTTGGTAATAATACGGTAGAAGTAGTTGATCTGAAAAGCGGCAAGATATTACACAGCATTCCGGGGCTCAGTGAACCACAGGGAGTTGCTTATATTCCTAAACATCATGAATTGTTTGTCGCTAATGGAGGTACGGGTGAATGTATTTTTTATAATGCCGAAACCTGGCAAAAATTAGCAACTGTAAAATATGATGACGATGCAGACGATGTGCGATATGACGCGGGTTCTGATCAGATATATGTTGGTTACGGAAGTGGTGGCATTGGGATCATAGATGCTCCGACCCACAAAAAGCTTACTGATATTGTTTTACCCGCCCATCCCGAATCCTTCCAACTGGATACAAAAGAAGGTAGACTATGGGTAAACCTGCCGGGATCGGGAATGATCGGCGAGGCTGATCTGAAAACCGGGAAACTGGTTAC
>DATHLW010000298.1:0-3541 GCA_035487675.1 Mucilaginibacter sp.
GGCCCCTCTTTTGTTGGCCGATTCCAGGCTCTCTAAAATAACGGTAGCAGCGCCCCCGCTGGGTATAAGTCCGTCACGGCCGCGATCAAATGGCCTTGATGCTTTTGTAGGATCAGACTCGTTAACTGAAAACGCAGACAAAGCATCGAAACTAGCCATCCCATATTTATTGATCTCCTGGGCCCCTCCGCAAATAATACAGTCCTGTAGCCCGCTTTTTATTAAATGGTAGCCCAAACCGATTGCATGTGAACCGCTTGCACAAGCAGCACTGATGGTGAAATTCACACCTTTCAACTTAAATATCGTTGCGAGGTTCATCGTCACGGTTGAATTCATTGTTTGAAATACCGCACCCGAGCCGATCATCATCGTGTTTTTTTTCTCACGAATAATATCGGTACAATCAATAATTGCTTTTGCAGAGCTATCATTACCGTATAAAATCCCTATCTCTTTTTGATTAAGATAATCTGCATCTATACCTGCTGTTCTTAAAGCTTCAGATGTGGCCACATAAGCATATTCCCCCTGTTCAGGAAGCATAATCCTGGATCGCCTGTCTAATACTTCCTTTAAATCCGGCCTATCAACAAAACCAGTTAACCCTGACCGATAACCAAATTGCTTTCGCTCAGCATCAAGTATGATACCTGACCGCCCCCTGTAAAGTGAATTACTCACCTCATCAAGATTTTTTCCTATGCATGAATAAATTCCCAAGCCGGTGATAACTACCCTGTCCATTTAAATAAATTAGTTGTCGTGAATATATAATTTTTTAAAATAATAATTTAACTTCTATCAGGCACTAAGCTAAAAACAGCAACTGGCATTTAAAATCAACTATTTAAGCCTAATCGTTTTAATATCAGGGTTGTAACCATACCAGCTTTACGCCCTTTTTACCGCTTTCGTTTTCCAGTTTCAATACAGCATAAACGTTATTATTACGATCATAATCGGATATTGAAAAAAGAGCGAGGTTATGATCGCGCTTTTTTTCGGGCTGTCCGAAAATATAGTCTCTTTTAGGTACCATTGCGCTGCCTGCAAGCGGATAGTAAAACCCATCTGACCCGCTTACGCCGTTAACTGTGACCAGCTTGCCACCTTCCTGGCTATCGTTATTACGCTCAGTATCATTAAATAATAAGTAACTTTTATCCTTCCCATTAATATACGCAAACGATTTGTACTGATTGCCGGAAAAAAGCCACTGTGCTGTGCCTTCTCTTTGAGAAAGATAAAAGGGTCCCAGGCCAGTGCTATAAAGTATTTGAGACTTCCTGGCAAGGAACTCATTTACAGGTTCGCCCGTTTTACTATAATTCACGACAGCAACCCGGCCAAGCCCTGTAGAGGTTGTTGAACCGAACTGACTGCTTGTATAGGTTGAAACTACCATCTCTTCATAAACAATTGTAGTACTGCCGTCGTCGTTAATAAAAAGATTCTGGGGTAAGCCGTCGAATTTTTCTTTTTTATCGAATTCAATTAGCCTATCTGAGGGGCTTATTGGATCAGCCCTCAATAGCTGTTGCTTAAATGGGTCTACCAAAGCGAAATAAGGAACATAACTTTTATCTTTTTCCTTGGCTTTGGTTGTTGCAACAAGTGCGAGTATTTTCATTACCGGGTTGTACCGTACGACACCCGAATGTACAATAAGATCTTTTGAGAAATTTAGCTCCGTAAATGTCACCGAAGACGCGCCTTTATCAAGATTTGCTAAAATAAGTTCGCTTGCCTTACCACCACTATGATTCGTATTATATCCATAAGCCAATACTGATACCTTGTCGGGGCCTATTACAGCCATATCCAGGTAAACCAGGTATTTATATTTTTCTTGTGGTGATGCATAATATGCTCTTCTTACTTCTTTGTTATCGGAGCCATAAACCACAATTTCAATCCGCTTGCTTCTTTCGGATTCAAAACTGTTGAACATTGCTACCGCATAGTTGTCGCTGTTTGGGTCTTTTCTAACGTAAAAATCGGGTAGCGGAACATTCCCCCAAATTATAGCGTAACCCGCTCCGAAACCCAGCTTATTTAATTCGCCAATTTTACTTTCTTCTTTTAAGCTACCGTTTTTGCCATCAATAATAACCCGGTATAAAACAGGTGTACGTGAATCTATTTCACTTATACATATTACAACGTTCCCGCTTATTTCAAACACGCCTTCAATACTGCTGTGCTTTAGTTTACCAACAGCGTTCAGTTCATCACTTGTAACCGCTATTTCCTGGTGATCGGCGTTATATAAACGGACATCAATAGACTTTTTTGTGGTAATATTAATGAACATTGTATTACCATTTTTCAATTGCAAAATTTTACCATATCCTTCAACAGGTTCTTTAAATACGGGCCCCTCTGCAATTTGTTTAAACTGAGCATTGGCAATGCTAACGAGCAGCATTAACTGCAATAAAAAGAAGGTTCTTTTCATGATTACAATAATTAAGGTTTAAGTTCTATGATATATTATAGTTTTATTAAGAGTATAATCCGCCATTAATTGATAATATTTCACCGGTTATATAACCAGCCTCAGCGGAAGCTAAAAAACCCACCGCATGGGCAACTTCTTCGGGTGTGCCAAACCGTTTAACAGGGATCATTGATCTTAATTCTTTTTCATCCAGGCCTTCCGTCATATCTGTTGTTATAAATCCGGGCGCAACAGCGTTTACGGTAACCCCTCTCCGCGCCACTTCCTGAGCCAGCGCTTTAGTGGCACCGATAACTCCGGCTTTGGCTGCCGAATAATTGACCTGCCCAGGCAGCCCTTTTAATCCTGATAAGGATACCACGTTAACTATACGGCCGTATTTTTTCATCAACATGCCATTTAGCACTACCCGGGTAACATAAAAAAAACCATCCAGGCTGGTTTTTAACACGCTGTCCCATTGTTCGTCTTTCATCCACATCATCAGCACGTCATCCTTGATACCTGCATTATTCACCAACACCTCAATATATTTATCAGCGTTGGTTTCAATCCAGTTATTCAGTACCTGGTTGATCTCGTCTTTATTTGCAACGTCAAATTTTAATAGTTCGCCATTGCCCCCATTTTGTTTTATTTGAGCAAGGGTCTTTTGGGCCTCCTGCTCGTTCGCTTTGTAATTTACCAGGACGTAGTAACCCATTTCGGCAACTTTATAACAAATTGCTCTTCCAATACCCCTGGAGCCACCGGTTACTAATGCGCATTTCATATTTTAAACTTTTAAAGAGATTTATATAGTGAATGATTTAATTTTTAAGGGTTAGGGTATGGCCGGGGTTTACTGCCATTGTTTAGGTTACATTTAAAACTACCGCACAAAATCTAACATAACTGTCCTATATTTCCTTTTTTTTAATGCTCTTCTACGAATTTTGGGGTTGAAAGTTAGGTTAACGCAATTTAAATGTTTCAACATTTTACCGGCTAAATATCTGCAATTAATACAACCAAAAAAAAATAAACAATAAAATATTATGATATTAAGCCGCTTTCACTTAACTTAAAAATAAACAA
>DATHLW010000299.1:0-6877 GCA_035487675.1 Mucilaginibacter sp.
ATGTAGATCTGCGGCGGAACAATAATGAACATGCCCACTAAAAGCGGTATAAAAAGCCTGCGGAAACGTAAACCGATGAAGCTTAAAGTAGAGCGCCGCTGCATCATGTAAAAGCTTACTGTACCAGAAATGAAGAAGAGCAGCGGCATGCGAAAAAGGTGTAAAAAATGGTTTGATTCCATCATCAGGTCACTGGTTTCGTGGTTTTTGATGTGCCATGAGTCTTCAGCCACGTAAGGCATGGCCGAATGAAAAAATAATACACCCAGTATGGATATTATCCTTAACCAATCCAGGTAAGTTTGTCGTTGTGAGGTTTCCATTGTCGCGATTTTTATATAAAGAAAGCCTCAAAAACAATGTTTCCGAAACATTTTTGACCAGCGGACAAAATCCTGTGACGAGTGGAAAAAATGGGATGTTCCTCATGCGATCCACCGGCCTACTTTTGTCTCAGTGATCAATAATATCCTTTAAATGAAAAATCTAATTGCTAAAATTGTAACCTGTATTTCTTTTCTGCGTCTTAATGCAAAACAGGGACATTCTTTTATGAAGAAAGCGCTGCTCCTACTTTTCACAACTCTTCTTTTGTCTGTTTCTGCTCGTTCGCAGATCAAAATTGATACATCTGCTGTTGTAAAAAACAACAAGCAACTATATTCTGTGGTCGTTTCACAGAATGACAAGATCATTTTCAGTCAGTACTTTAACGGCAAAACCAAAGAGGACCTTTACAATAACCAATCCCTTACAAAAAGTGTGATGTCCTTATTGATTGGTATCGCCATTGATAAAGGTTACATTTCATCAGTGGATGAAAAGATCGTTAAATATTTCCCGCAATTAAAAGACGATACAGACAAACGTAAACAGGATATCACTATTCGCGAGATCATGAACCAGGCATCCGGCCTTTGGCACGAGGATACAAAAAACCTGCACCAATACCTCGTTTTGCAAAACCCTTCAGATTATGTATTGCAACAGCCCCTGGTTTCGGAACCGGGTAAGGTATTCTATTACAGCAATGCTGCAACACACCTGCTATCGGTTATCCTAACCAAAGCTACCAGCATGACTACACTTGAATTTGCCGAAAAATATTTATTCGGCCCCCTGGATATTCAGCATGTGCACTGGTATAAAATGTTTGATGGCTATTACGACGGGTGCGGTTTGTATAGTGTTGAATTATCTACAGAGGATATGAACAAAATAGGTTCGTTACTGCTGCACAAGGGATATTATAACCATAAAAGCGTTGTCCCTAAAAAGTGGATCGCAGAAATACTTCAGCCAACAATTTTTTATAAGACAACATGGGGTTTTACTGGCTCCACTTATGCTTTATGTTTTTACCATTTTAATTATAACGGCACACCAATGACCTACGGCCTTGGCTGGGGCGGTCAGCATGTGGTTGTAATTCCTGCTAAAAAAGCTGTAATTTCAGTAAACGAAAGCATTGATGGTGCAACAGCTATAAAGGCCGAAGGCCTGTTTTTAAACAAAATATTCCCGTTAATCTATCAACAATTAAAGTAATGAAAACTAAAACTTTTGCCTGGACCGTATTTGCCATTCTGGCTTTGTCTGTTGGTGTGTACCCGCTTACCTATTATATCATTGATATGCATGGCAAGGGCCTTTGGGCAAGTAAAACCAACGAGCTAATTGCCAACACCATCTGGCATACCGCTTTTTATACGCACATTACTTTCGGCGGCATCGCATTATTAATCGGCTGGACACAATTCAGCCAAAAGCTGCGCGACCATTATTTGAACACGCATCGCACCATTGGTAAAATCTATGTTGGCTCGGTAATGCTGAGCAGCCTCGCGGGTTTCTATATCGCCCTTTTTGCGTCCGGTGGAATTACTTGCACTTTAGGTTTTGGCGGATTAGCTGTTGCATGGTTTTTCACTGTATTAATGGCCTACACCCGCATTCTTAAAAGGGATATTAAACAACACGAGAACTGGATGATCCGTAATTATGCGCTCACTTTTGCAGCAGTTACTTTGCGCATTTATCTGCCAATATCATCGCAATTATTGCATCTGGATTTTATCAGCGCTTATCGTGTCATTTCCTGGTTATGCTGGGTGCCCAACCTGATTGTTGCCGAAATGATCATCAGTAAAAGGACGCGTATACCGGCTTATGCTGTTAGGGCGTCGGAATAGACTTACAAAATATATCTCTATTCACGAATTACAAGTTCGTGAGATCGGTAGCTAATACGACGTCATCTAATATCTTAACAAGCTTTTCATATTCCGGTAAATAAAATCCATCATTGAGTTTTTGATAATGAGCATAATATTTATGTAAGAAAAAATCATATTCCGGATTGATAACCAATTTGGCCAAAATTATTCCCAAGCTTCCTTCATATTTTAAACCCGAAAAAATGCCATCCCCGTTTTTTACATTGACCGCTCGATCCATCTCACTCAAATTATCATATTTCTCGAAAAATGAAAGAGCAATATCATTAAATAGTCGTTCAATATAGTCAACACACCTATAAACATCATTTTCCGAGCTTAAATAACATCGATATTCATTTCCATCATTAATAAACTTTTCAATAGTTATTCCAATAGTAGGCGTTGTCCTGTGGTATTTAGGATCAAAGGATGAAGCTTCATGATATATCTTCTCTATAAAATCTTTCCTTATAAGCATTCCAATATTAATTTCCCATGTATCATTTCTGTTTAGAAAAATTAACTGGAATTTATCCCACCCATCTTTTTTCTTTTTTGTAAACTCGCCTAATTGCTTATTCAAAATAAAATGATAGCTTTTAATACGATCATTTAGTAATTCTAAAAGCTGTTTTTTATATATTTCTTTGCTCATTTTTTGTACACGTGTTCGTCAGAAAAGAAAACTTTAAAACTTATAAGTCACACCTGCCCCAAATATCTGCTTCACCTGGAAAAGCGAATGCGTTTCCTGCACGCCATTGTTCAGCACAGGTACTTTGGCATTCGGATCATTGATCAACTCTAAACCGCCGTTTACCGTCACAACCTTATTTACCTTCATAAACAAATTGAATGTATAATCCACAAAGACATTTCCGGGCCTCTTCAGGTAATTCTCATACAGTTTCAGTATATTCTCAACAGATATGTTTGTAGCGATATTGGCTTTATAGTATCCATCCAATGAGGCACCAAACTCAAACAAGCTCTTGTTTCCCGGTGTAACGCCAAATGACCCTATCGATGATAGTGAATCATTTTGTACGATCGTAAACCGTGCCGCAGCGGGTGATATGTTTATTCTGAAATTGTCCGACTTCTTATAAGCAAACCCTGGTCCGAAAGTAAGGTAAGCCGGTGCAAATGGTGCCGATATCAGCGTGCGATTATTATTCGCATCATAATTATAGCCATTGGTAAACTGTGTCTGGAAGTTGGCATAAAAAGTATACAACCAATATTTGGCGGCCTGGTATCCCAGCAGGGTATTCAATATAATACGGTCATCATTCTTGCGCCAGCTGGTTCCGTTTTGCTTGCTGAGGCCATAGCCGACTATTACTTTGTTGTCCCAGCTCCATTTATCTTTTTTATAGTCAAAATCATAATCCAGCGCCAAATTAGCTGCAAAAGCATTGGTTCCACCTGCAGCCCAATGGTTAAAAGAGCTTTCGTTGATCAAAAATGTATTTTGTCCGTGAATGGTCCATATTTTGGTGGTGTCCTTGGCTGGGGTTGCCGCAGGTGCCTGTGCATATGCTCCAATACTTCCGAATAATACGAATAAAGCGAGTAAAACTTTTTTCATAAGCTGATTTTTAGGGTGATTATTAACCAATTAAATAAATAGACTATACAAAGATGTAAAGTTTAACTAACGAATGAAATGACTTGTATCAAAATATTTAATGCACTATTATTCATTGACAGCCTAAACAAAAGCCCCCGCTCTGTTGGAACGGGGGCTGAGTAATGATGTTTTAATCTGTTAAAAATGGAATGTCAGTTTAGTAAATATCCTCATACCATTGAAACCCATCTGAACGGCTTCAAAGGGACCGCCTGATTCGCTGTCACCAAAAGAACTGGAACCGCTTGTAGGACTAACCGAACCTTTGATCACGTTGGTATTGGGGTGTACATTAAATAAGTTATCTATGCCCAATGTCCATGACATGGTCTTATTCACTTTCACTGAAGCATAAATATCAGTAGTTACTTTTGGTTTAAAATCAAATATTTCGGGTATTGCCTGGCCTGTAGCGTCCAAAGTTACGTAGGGAAAGAAAGGATCAGGCGCGTTGGCCGGGGCACTGGTTTCGCCAAAGCCCAGTTCTTTTACATCGCCGAAATAAGTAAAACGGGTACCAAAAGAAACTGCGCTGTAACCATACTCAAGGTTCAGGGTGAACTTATCCTTTGGAGCGCTGGCCTTCAGGAAATATTGCTCACGATCAGCAAAGAAAGTAGCGCTATCTGAAGGAGAACCTTTAAAAGTATTGGGAATATTGATCTTATCGATGGACAGGCTTTGTATGTTACCTGCGAACAAGGCTGAAAAGTGGTTTTTACCCCAGCGTTTCTTGTAATCTACTACAATGTCAATACCCTTGTTGGTTGTATTAACCGCATTGGCGAAGAACTGCGCATCGCCTATACCCTGGGCAGCTAAAATAGTATTTAAAGGGACCCCTAATGTTGGGTCACCAGCTACGTACAAGCCTGATATAACTATCCTGTTTTTGATCTTTATATCATATCCATCTACCGTTATCGATAAATCTTGCACAGGCTGCCACGCAAAACCCAGGCTGTAATTGGTAGAAGTTTCCTGTTTCAACGATGGTATATTTGCAGCTTTTGCAACATCCGAATAGTTAGGCACAAGTTTGGTGTACACTAAATTGCCACCGATCACCGTCGTGTTGGTATTACTAAAATTGATCTGCTGCAGGGTTGGCGCACGGAAACCGGTGCTCACAGACCCACGCAGGTTAAAATTGTCTGTAAGCTTGTAACGGGTGGCAAATTTAAATGTACTTACCCCGCCAAAATCCGAATAATGTTCAACGCGGCCAGCTCCATCCACAAGCCATTTGTCCGTTACATCTAACGAGGCTTCAACATATGCAGCTTCATTGGTACGGCTGGCTATGTGCGCATCGCTGGGCTGATAACCGGGATAGCCTTCTGAGCCGGATGCTTTTGAAATAAGTGAGTCCTGCCCTTTTGACCCAATCACAGGAAGCATTGCCCCACCATTAATATATGAATTGGGTTCGCCGGCATAAAGATCGTATCGTTCATACCTGAACTCCGCACCAAAAGACAATTGCAGACCCTTTAATACATCAGCGAAGTGCTTGGTTATATCGGCATTGGCAGTATTTTGTAAAAAGTTAAATCCACCGTCATCAAAACGGGTTTGTATGGGCTGTCCCGGTACATATGGTAATGAGGCATTAAAAGTTTTGTTGCCCCAGTAATGGAAGTCATTCCAGCCAAGGTTGTTGCTGATATCCCAATCCCAGTTGCTTTGTGTAGTACCCCTGAATCCAACAGCAGATGATGCATCTTTAATGTAAACATCTTCCTGCGGGTTGTAGAAAACATTGTTCGGGCTGATAGATCCGTTAGGATACCCTTCCACTTGCATAATTCCAGGCACAAAGATCAGGTTGCCATTTGCATCAGTGGGGAACTTTGTCGGGTTTTGACGCAGCCCGTTATTGTAGTTCCAACTCCTTGTGTAAGCATATACATTGGAGTGCTTATAATTATAGCCGCCAAAAGAGTAAAAAGTGGTTTTTGTACCGGCTAAAGGTATCTCCATATTATACATACCGCCCCCTGATACCACTGAACCATCGCCAAAAGCACGGCGTTCACGGCTTATGGGCTGTGCATCCATTGGGTTATGGTTGGTTTGCCAGCTGGTATCAGGTATGGCCCTGAAAGTCTTACCCTGGTTTTCATAATTAGCACCAATATTGATAAAACCACCATTTTTACCTATTGCAAGGCCATAGTTTGCTCCCAAAGTAAAGGTTTGTCCATCAAATTTTTTATCGGTATAATACTGGCTAGGGTCAACACTATTCAGTGAATTATACTTATGGTCATCATAGCCGCTGAATCCGCCGGTTACGTTCAGGTGATTAATATCTTTTCTCAAAACAATATTGATAACACCCGCTATCGCATCAGAACCATACTGGGCCGAAGCACCATCACGCAAAATTTCCACATGATCTATAGCAGCTTCGGGTATGGCATTTAAGTCGGTACCGCTGTTACCACGCCCGCGTGTGCCCACTTCGTTAACAAATGCCGAAAGATGCCTGCGTTTACCATTTATAAGCACCAGGGTTTGGTCGAAACCAAGTCCGCGTAAACTGGCAAAGTCAATAGCATCCGATCCGTCGCCACCGCTCTGCTTGTTATAATTGAAGGATGGAACAGCCTGGTTCAGCTGGCTCATCAAATCAGGTTTGGCTGTGGTTTCAGTAAGCTGGTTTAGCCTTATCACATCCACAGGCACCGGGGATTCGATCCTGGTACGGCCGCCACCGCGGCTACCTACTACTATAACCTCATTTAAAGCTGCTTGGGAGACGGCAAGTTCAATATTCAATACTTTGGTTTCGCCGTCGGCGAGTTGTATCGTTTGGGTCTTTTTTTCAAGCCCAATAGCCGAAAAGGTGATTTGATAAGTGCCTGCTTTTAATGTAAGGGCGTATTTGCCGTCGTTGTCGGTTGAGGCCCCTACGCCGGATGGAGTGGCGAGCACAGTTGCCCCAAAAACAGTCTGACCTGCACTTGTCACTGTGCCTGTTATTTTTTGAGCAAAAACCGGGCAACTAAATATTATAAAT